>NZ_JAUBPT010000068.1:0-40682 GCF_036700905.1 Microcoleus sp. S13_C3
AAACAAAATGGTACACCGCATATTTGTCTATAAGTGTATCATTTTGTCTATTTATTCGCTACCTAGGGACTAGCTCCAAAATCACAGTATCCGGTGTCAAAGCTACTAACGTGTGAATAGTGCCCTCTGGCAGTTCGACAGCGCGAGTCGGGCCCGCCGCGCTGACTCGCAACGATCGCAGGATTTGACCGTTTTCGTTCAAAATAACAATACCGACTTCTCCTTGAATCACCACAAAAAACTCAAAACCGTTAACAGCAGGCGGGCGCAGGTGTTGGTGAGGGCGGACGTAAGTTCCCGGTTGCAGCACGTTGACAAACCGCTGCACTTTTTCAGACAAATCATGGAAATTGTAATTTTGTCGCTGGCGGGGACTGCGGCGGGAGGAAGCGGCAACTTCGTCTAGCAATTCTTGCGTCAGCAATTTGATCGGAGGGGACTGCACAACAGATATCCTGTATTTAAGAGTTTGTGAACAAATGGGCTAGTCTGGGATCATCGTTATCAGCATCTCTTGACACATGGAAATCGCAACTCAGGTGCGTATCACTAAGGCAATGCGTTTGTCAAGTATCTTTAGAAAAATTATTAGCCCGATCGCCCTTTCGACTATTCTAGTCTGCGCCAATACCGTTTTTGCATCTGAACCGACGGCGGCACTGTTGGTTCAGCAGGAATTCTCACAGCAGCAACTTAAAGAAGAAATTCACGATCGAGTTCAAGAAGAAGTTGACATTGCTTTCGGGCGCACGGCGGTATTGCTTAACGGGCTGATAATTGCCCTAACTTTGTTTCCGACAGCAGCCGGAGTCGGGGTTTGGTTTCTGTTGAGCAAATTGTCCAAGCAGACAATAATTGCTCGCCAAGAAATTGAAAGTCTCCATTACGATACAATCTCTCAATTAAAACTATTAATTTCGGACGCTGAAACTATCTTAGGCGAAATTCAACACCAAAGTCACTCGGCGGATGCAGAAACAGACTTGTTATTCCCCGACGCCCAAATTCAAGAATTTGCTCCGGTTAACTATGGCAATTACCAACAGCTATTGACGGCCGCCGACTATGCTAAACAGGGAGATGCTTGTTTCTTTGAAAACCGTTATCAAGATGCGATCGCGGCTTACGATCGGGCCCTGCAAATTCAGCCGGATTTAGCCGATACTTGGAATAACCGAGGAGTAGTGCTGACGAGAATGCAGCGGTATCCAGAGGCGATCGCATCATATGAACAAGCTACTACAATTCGTCCGAATTATCCCGATGCTTGGAACAATCGAGGCGTGGTATTGTTGGAGTTGCAGAAGTACCAGGAGGCGATCGGCTGTTACGAACAGGCAATTCAAGCCAAACCCGATTATGCCGATGCTTGGAACAACAGAGGCGTTGCTTTTTCCAAAATGCAGGAGTACGAACAAGCAGTAATTTCTTACAATCAAGCCCTACAAATAAAAAATGATTATACTGACGCTTGGAACAATCGAGGCGTTGCACTCTCCAAATTGCAAAAATACGAAGATGCGATCGCTTCCTACGACAATGCTGCTAAAATCCGACCTGATTTTTACAGAATTTGGTACAACAAAGCCCGATGTTATGCCCTACAAGGTAAAATTGAATTAGCAATTGAAAATTTAAAGCGTGCCCTCAATCTCAATCCGAATGTGTGTAAAGAGTTGGCAAAAAGTGAAGCTGATTTGGAGAAGATTCGCGAACACGACGCATTCAAGCAGTTGATTAATTGAGCGGAAATATGTAGATGAGTGGGAAAATACCTACCGCCTATTCCAGGTTTATGAAGTGTAGGGACAAAGGTTTTCGCCTTTTCCCTACGGGGATAGAAGGATAGGCGGGGGTACTTCATAAACCAATACGCTTGGGTTAAAACTGTTTATTCCTCGGGTCTCCCCCTAAATCCCCCTGATTGTTGGGGAGTAGGGGTTGACTTTGAGTAAGTTCTTGTCCCACCCCCTACTGCCCTTCGTAGGGGCGGTGCGACCCCTACTCCCCGTGCCCGCCCGCTCGCTAGGGGGGATCGGGCTTAACCCAAGCGTATTGCTTCATAAACGTGGAATCTGCTTTAAGTAGTCAAAAGCGAGTCAAACAAAGCTATTGGCTTGCGGTTGGGGCAGTTCTACATTCGGTTATACAGCAAGGTTTATTTGTGCCTACCTATAGCGGTTCTCAAGCGTGGTGAGGTATGCCCACGGAGGCCTATGCCCACGGAGGCCACGGAGCCCTATGCCAATGAGTACCTCATATGAGAGCTCGAAAGGCTATACTTCTATCAAATCCGTCAGCATCTGAATATAGCAATCCTAAATGATTATACTCGTTACCAGGCAGAGCCTGGTAACGCATATCCGGAGGCTCTGCCTCCATTGTCGCAGCCGAGGCAGAGCAAGAGTGACATCGGTTCCCAGGCAGAGCTTGGGAACCAGTTAACCAGTTAAATCCGTTAGCATCTGAATAGTAAATTCGAGTTGACTGTTCACGGCGTTGACTGTTCACTGTTCACAGTCAACCGTCAACCGTCAACATCATTCCGGTGTTACCGGAAATGATATTACTTCTGTTTGATTACTACCAAAGTAATGTCATCAAATACTTTTTGATCCCCGATGTATCGCCGCACGTCGTCAATAACAGCTTGCTTGATTTCTGCTGCTGACCTTTCCCTGTTAAGGACAACAACTTCAATCAATGGCTCGATACCGTATTGATTTTTATTCATATCAAAAGCTTCGGTAATTCCATCTGTGTAGAGTACGACAACATCCCCCGAATTCAATTGTATTTCAGTAGTAGCAATGAAATCGGCAATATCTGCTTCCAAGGCGATGGGAAAGCCTAACTCGATGGTATCAATCCGCTCTACTTCGCCGCCGTCACGCACGACAATCACCTCTTCGTGCTGTCCGCTCAAATGCAGGGTGTTGTCCCGATATTCTAGCAAAGAAAGGCTCATATTTTTACCGGAATCCATGCGCTCTACGTTGTCAAAAAGCGTTTGGTTGACTGTCTGCAATAATTTAACTGGGTCGGTTTCGTTGTGAACCAACAAAGTGCGAATTGCTGTTTGCGCCATAATCATTAACACGCCGCTTTCTAAACCGTGTCCTGTCACGTCGCCGATGCCAATTGTGGCTTTACCGCCGTGATTTAGTACGTCGTAGTAGTCACCGCCAACTTCATCAGCAGGTTCCATGAATCCAGCTATTTCTAGCCCTTCTATTGACTCTAATTCCTGCTGTTTAGGCAAAATCATTTGTTGCAGGCGGCGGGTTACGTCTAGTTCGGCACTCATGCGAAGGTTTTCTACTTTTAGCCGTTCGTTCAAAACCAATATTTCTTTATTAGCTTGGGCTAATTGTGCGGTGCGATCTTCTACTTTTTGCTCTAGGGTTTGATAAAGTTGGGCATTTTCTAGGGAAATAGCAGCTTGGGCAGAAATTATGCTCAATACTGCTAATCTGTCTGCTGTAAAAGCGCCAGTTGCGAGATTGTTTTCTAGATACAAAATGCCGATAAGTTTGCCTTGATTGATGATGGGGGCGCACAAGACAGATTTGGGTTGATTAATTGCAATATAAGGCTCGGCGGTAAAGGTTCCTTCGCGGACGGCATCGTTTAAAACTACATCTGACTGAGTTCTTGCGACATAATTGATAATAGATGTCGGGAGATCCACACTGTTATTAACAGCAAGAGATTGCAGGACTTGGACGGAACCGTCAACGTCTCCGGCAGCTTCAATTCTGAGTTCGCCCCTGCTGTTTAGCAAGAGGAGAAAACCTTTTTGAGCTCCGGCATTTTCAATGGTAAGTTTAATTAAGTTTGACAGCAAGGATGCTAATACTACTTCGCCGGATATTGCTTGCGATGCTTTGATTACTGTGGTAAAGTCAAGCATTGATGAGCTGCTGCTGCCTGTGGATGTTGGCGGAACGGATGTTTTTGTGCCAGAAATGCTCGTGCTTCTTGATGTTTGTCTCAGCAATACCTGCAGGTAGCGGGTATCTAAGTCTTTAACTTTGGCGGATGCACCCCAGCGGAGATAGGAATAGCGGGCATTTTGCAAGTAGGTTTTGGCAATCAGAGTTTTATTTTTAGATAGGTAAAACTTAGCAGCTAGTTCGTAGGAGAGGGCTTCTTCATTAAGATATTCGTTTTCTCGAGCGGTGGCGATCGCGCGATCGTACCAGTCCATTGCTTCAAAGTTTTCCCCTTTAATGCGGCACAATTCTGCTTCTATTAGTTCTACTTTCTGCAAGTAATTCATCGGTGCGTGAGTTGCCAATACTTTCAGTTTATCCAGATTGACAGTTACTTGTTCTAACATTTGTTCGCGTTCGCTATGGCTGACATCAAAGTAAACCGCAAGTCGCACGAGAGAATCATAGAAATAAAAGAGAGGAGCAAGAAGCGAACCAACTACTCCGGCCAAGTCTTTTGCTGCTAAGTCAGCATATTTTACAGCTTCAGCAAATTCTCCAAAGAGATAGCAGAGAATGGTTTTTTGCAAGTAGATAATGTAAACCGCACTACGATTGTTGGCTTGCACCATCAGCGGCAACTGGATGTCTTCGTTATAAGCTTCACCGATTAATTTACAGGGATTTTCGGAGCCATCTATTAAATTGAGAACTGCCTGCCGATAGATTTCATTAAAATTAAAATCTGCTTCTTGCTTTAGTTGGCGCATCATGTCGCTGTAGGCCGCTAATTCTCGTTCAAATTCTGTTAATTCTTTGCCGATGAAATATGCGTGCAAGGCATACATACTGGCCGCGTGACAGGCATATTCTATATCTCCCGTTTCCAAGCCGATCTCGCAAGCATTCTGCGAAATTTTTAAAGTTTTCCTGACCGATTCTTTGCAATGTTTGACAAAACCATTCACAATGTGAAGTGTTTCTGCTTTGACTTCGCTGGAGTTAATCCGATCCAGCAAATTTAAAGCCAGTTCGCCAAATCTGTAGCCAGATTCGATGTCGTTGAAAATCGCGCTCAACAGCAGTCCGCAATTAGCATAAGCTGGCAAAGAATAGGGAGCATTGCCGTATTCTAGCGATAAATTGACCTGTTTAAAAATAAACAGTGGCAGGATTTCTGGAAAGGAAAAATAGACAGCAGCAAAGGTGCTTGATATCACCTGCATGGCTGCTAATTTGTCCGGTGCTGTCATTGGCGGCAAATCGATTAAATCTTCGATTTCTCTGCCTGTTAGCGCTGCCTGAGTTGCTTGCAGCGCCGCCTGAATATCTGTCGGATTGGGCTGTTTGGGAAAATGTATATCTAATAATTCTAGCACTGATAAAGCTGTGTCTATTGCTTGCCGGAACTGGCTTTGTGCTAACTGAGCGAGAATTATTGCTTGATAGACTTTTACTTTATCTAGCACTGTTTTCGCTTGTTGCAGCACGGGAGTTGCTAATTCCTCCATCTGCTCGAAATCGGTACTGATGTAAGCCGCTTCTGCTGCTTCTTCGTAGAGATTCAGCGTTAAGTCATATTGGGTTTGCCAACTGTCTGCACTTAATAATTGCCTGCCCGCCGCGAAGTATGAGAGTGCTGATTTATAAGCAGCGGAAACTTTGGCTTTTTTACCTGCTAAAAGGTTGAGTGCTGCCAGTTCATTGCGCTGCGGCTGTGCGGTAATTAATTCGCTGCCAAAGTTGAGGTGATTTACGATATCAAAGATTTTCTGTTCTCGCTGTTCCGGCGGGGTATTGTCCAACAAAAGTTGTCCGACTCGGTAGCGGACAACTTGCTTTTCTGGTTCAGGAATTAGAGAATAGGCGGCTTGCTGGACGCGATCGTGCAAAAATTTGTAATAAACAGTTAAATCTTCTGAACTTTGGTCTAATTCGATAAATTTGTAATCATTTCCCACGGGAATAATTAAAGTTTCCCTAACTCCTTCCAAAAGTTTGCCATTAGTTGCTTTTACTGAATTCCCACTAACAATTGCCAAGGTTTTCACGTCAAATTCATTGCCAATGCAAGCAGCCAATTTTAATAGTTGCTGTGTTGCCGGCGACAGTTTTTGAATTTTTCCTGCCATCAGATCGACTACATTGTCAGTAATTCCCTTGGCTTGAATTTGCTCTAAATCCCACTGCCAGCCTCCCTTTGCCCCCCCAAGCTTCGGAGAGGTTACTCCAAATTTTAACAGTTTCTCAGCATAAAGTGATTTGAGAAACTCGTTAATAAAAAAGGGATTGCCTTGAGTTTTTTGCAGGACTAACTCTGCTAATGGCAGGGCTTTTTCGAGATCGCATTTAAGAGTATCTGCAATTAAATGATTGACATCATTTAATTTTAAAGGTAAGAGGGAAATTGAATTAATAACGCATCCAGTTTTCTGAATCTCATTAATTGTTAACATCAGCGGATGGGCTGCACTGACTTCGTTATCCCGATAAGCCCCAATCAGAAACAGATATTGCATATCTGGGTCAGTGATTATCAATTGAAGCATCTGCAAAGTTGCGGAGTCTGCCCACTGCAAATCGTCGAGAAACATGACTAAGGGATGTTCTGGCTTGCAAAATACGCGGATGAAGTTATGCAAGACTAAATTAAACCGATTTTGCGATTCAGCGGGAGGAAGTTCGGATAATTCTGGCTGCTTGCCAATTATCAATTCTAATTCGGGAATTACATCAATAACGACTTGACCGTTAACTCCAACTGCTGTTAATATTTTTTCGCGCCACTGTTGGAGTTTGGCTTCTGTTTCTGCGAGCAACTGCTGCACTAATTCTTGAAAAGCTTTAATGACGGCGCTGTAAGGAATATTTCGCTGAAACTGGTCAAATTTCCCGGCGATGAAATAACCTTTTTTTCGGGTAATGGGTTTGTAAATTTCTTGAACTAATGCTGATTTGCCAATGCCGGAATATCCGAATACTAACATCATTTCGGAATGTGGTCGGCTGTTGGGGGATGGCTGAGTTTCTGAGGTTACACTTTCTGCTTCTTCCTGCAAGCTACCGGCAACTCGCTCAAATGCCGCCAGCAGGCTTTCTATTTCTGTTTCTCGGCCGTAAAGTTTTTGAGAAATTTGAAACTTATCTGAAATATCGTGCTGACCAATAGGAAAGTTTTCTATCTTGCCTTGAGTTTGCAGTTGAGTGAGACATAACTCTAAATCTGCTTGAATTCCCCAAGCGCTTTGATATCGATCTTCGGCGGTTTTTGCTAACAGCTTCATTACGATATCTGACACAGGTTTAGGAATCTCTGAATTGAGTTCTTGGGGCGGAATGGGTTGTTTAGCGATGTGACAGTGTACTAATTCGATCGCGTCGTTACCTTCAAAAGGCAGTTGATTGGTTAGCAGTTCGTAAAAAGTGGCACCTAGGGAATAAAAATCAGCGCGGTAATCGATCGCGCGATTCATTCTTCCGGTTTGTTCGGGAGCGATATAAGCTAAAGTTCCCTCTAAAACATTGGGACTTTTTAGGGTAGGATTTTCTATAGACAAGACTGTCGAAATGCCGAAGTCAATAATTTTGACTTCCCCGGTTTTGGGGTTGATAATTATATTAGATGGGTTAATGTCTTTGTGGATAATATTAGCGCTGTGAATCTCACCCAATATCTCGACAGTTTTGATAGCGATGGGGAGAAATTCCGCTAAGGTTATCTGACGTTGCTTCCGCCATAAACTTAAAGATTCAGCGCCATCATCCTCGAAGACGATGGCAAGAGAATTATGATATTTTTCTAAGCTGTAAGCTTTAACAAAGCCTGAGAAATTCAGAGTTTGACTGATTTGGTATTCCTGCTGGTATCTCAGCAGTTGTGCGGGCGTTGGCAATTCTTATTTCAGCAGCTTGAGGATGATCGGTAGGGGTTCGGCGTAGCCGTCACGTAGCGAATCGCGATCGCGAATTCCGCGATAAACGAAGGAATTTTCGCTTTCATAGATTTGGGCGAAAATCTGATATCCAGGAATGCTAAGCATAGTTTAAACTGTCCGTTTTGAGCTTTTGCGCTTTGTGTGCAGCAGTTGCGACCCTATCTTGCCATTATTGCTCATATATCACTGCAGTGGGAGCTCGATCGCTGCCACTGCATAGAAAACGACTGTTTGCAAAATCGGGATGCTTCCGATTTTGACTAACTTAATTAGCAGTCAGCTTCCCCCTTTGGTTCCTTTTTGGTATACACCCATTTATTAAATAAATCCTGAATTTCAGGCGACTGCTGCTGCACGATCTTATTGTAATCTTCCCGCGGGTCAATGCAGTAGCTAGCTGTGCGCTTCTCCACTTTTTGTAGCCAGGTTGCATGGATTGTAAAACCTACATTAAATTTAGGGTGCCAGAGCTTGCAAATAGGCCCGCTTTTCAAGTCAGCAGCATCAAAAATCCAGAATTCATGGCCGTTAGTTTCGTCGCTACCATCCCCGTAGCTAACGACGCAAACTATGTAACCGTCTGTTGAAATTCCACTGTCACTGCGCGGTACAAATTGCGGTGAAGCTACCCAGTAACCGTCTGGAAATTGATAAACATCTGGGATACTCAAACGATTTTCGCCTTCCTTAACGCTTTCTTGGGGGGCGATATGCAGCCGCAATAAATTAGATGGTCTTCCCTTTTTGGTAATGTCATCTATTAATTCTAAACTTAATTCTCGGTACTTGTAGTCTTCGTACAAGCGGGCCATGTGTTGTGTTTTGAGGTCTTCCCAGCATCCCAAACAAATCCAGTAGATGTCTTGCAGGCGATCGGGCAGCGGGTGATTCTGATATGTGTAGATAGCCGGCCCCCAAGTATAATTTTCATCCATGATGACATCTTGATGTTTTCTAATTAACTCTCCCGTTTTGCCGTTGACGACATAACATCCGAGTTTGCTGATGTCCATTGGTCCTGCGATCGCTCCGTAAAGACGCCGCAAATTGTTGGCTTCTAAATTAGGGGTTTTATCATCGTCAAAGTCGAACTCGGACAGCCATTCCGCTGCATCCCATCCACAAACATGAGACAAGTGCAGGGTAATTAAATCGTTAGGGTTTTTATAGTCAGCAAGAAAGTGTGCTGCTTCACCGGGAATAGTCACTTTCTTGGCATTGACATAACTTTTTTCTGGCTTGAGATCGCTGCGGCGGATGATATAGAAAGAGTTGTCGCTTAATTGCGGTTGCACAAGTGAATTCCTCAATAATTTTTCGATCGATTTATAGATTTTTTTATTAACCGAAGGTAGGAGTTCACCCACAGAAACTTTGAAAGCGGTATCCAACAGTACGATATAATTTTCTGTCATTCCCATTTGATGAATACTTTGCTTGATTTTAATGGAAGAGTCATTGTGCAGCACTTTCCATTTTTGCAGACTTCCTGAACCCTCCCAACGCACGATGTCAACAAAGTCATCTGTAAATCTTTCTCTCCGCTTCAGAAACTTTCGCCAAACAATCAATAGTTTGCGATATTTTACAGTTTTTTTTTAGGGAGAGATTTTTTATGTAAAATCAAAATGACACTTAGCTGTTTTTTATAACTTGTCAAGTTTTGTTTTAAGACTGTTACAAAATCTTTGAATACATAGTCTAGGGGAATAAATTGAGATAAAATATTGGAGAGCGATCGCCCGATATTGACCGTGAACATTTCTTTGGTATAAGGGTCAAAGCATGGATGAGCTGAAGTCTGAATAACTTTAAATGGAGTCGGCGGTTTCCCTGGCATATTGCCAATTTTACTGACTTCTTTCCACTCATCATTGCGACCGACTGGGGTAACAGTTTCCAGGGTTTTCGGATCGATTTCGTAAGGGCGGCCTACATCCCAAGTAGCCAGCAACCGTTCGCTCTCATCTTGAGAAAATTTCAAGTGCACAAATGCTGTATTGAGCTGGTTCCTCACACCCAGTTGCCCAGATATGCGGGTAATGCCGTAATTTTTAAATTTCAAATCCTGATATTTCTCACACTTGTCGGCGGCTGCATCTGCGTAGTAACAAGGGGGTTTTACCAGCCTCGATGATAGAAATGCTCCAGCTTCTAAATTGTCAAAATCGAGACGGTAAATCATGCCGTCGCCGTTATAAAGCGGGGTTGTACCGTCTGAAGACGGGTAAACTGTGGAGTTAGTCGGATAACCTTGATCGTCGGGCGAATCTATCGAACCCACTGGTGCAACAATGAATACGTGACCTTGCAAATCTAGCGGTAGCTTTCCCTCTTTAACGTTCATCTTTAGCGGTAAATCTTTGGCATCTGGGTTGTCTTCTTTGTTGCCAAATTCGTCGCGGCTGACTGATAATACTGAACGCGGAAAAGTTGAATTGAGTGCTTCTTTAGTGGCGTCTTGCATCTGTTTCTCACTTCTAAATATTTTCAGTTTGAGATGACTGCGGGATGAAAATCAGTTGCACTCGCCCGTTTCTAGGGAAAGTATTGTGCACCTGAACTGACTGCCATTAGTCGCTGCTGAACGACTGTCGCAAAAATCATCACAATTCAAAGGATAAATGCTACTTTGTTTTACCATATATTTTTGAGGGTGTCAATATTTTTATTAATATCGACCGCGGCGGAGTTTGGAGGCGATCGCGGAGATATTTAAGATTGTTTAGACAGAGTGGTTTGATATCTTATCATTGATAAATCCACAGCAAACACGGCTTGCAATGCCAGTAATAAAGTAAGATGCACCTTCTCAAATTAAAAACTAAAGTAGGTGTTGACGGGATATTGCAGGTAGGTGCCAATGCCACCATAATTTAAAAATATGGATATGGAAGTAATAGTGGTGTTTCAGATAGTACAAAAACGGCACTCCGATAGAACAATTAGTAATTTAGAAAATAAAATTTATTAACCAGCTAAAAAAAAGTGAATAAATAAAAGATGATTCAAGGTTTTTTTATAAAAAATAGAAATGAGTAATCTGCGAGAGTCCCTGGAAAAAAATCCCCAGCACACAAAAAGGGTATTAGGAATGGAATATGAACAATTAATAGAGTTAATTCGAGCGCCTGAGTTATTAGTTTTCCAAAATGCAGGAGTACGAACAAGCAGTAATTTCTTACAATCAAGCTATACAAATAAAAAATGATTATACTGACGCTTGGAACAATCGAGGCGTTGCACTCTCCAAATTGCAAAAATACGAAGATGCGATCGCTTCCTACGACAATGCTGCTAAAATCCGACCTGATTTTTACAGAATTTGGTACAACAAAGCCCGATGTTATGCCCTACAAGGTAAAATAGAATTAGCAATTGAAAATTTAAAGCGCGCCCTCAATCTCAATCCGAATGTGTGTAAAGAGTTGGCAAAGAGTGAAGCTGATTTAGAAAAAATTCGCGAACACGATGCGTTCAAGCAGTTGATAAGTTAATCCTTCAAAAATAATCGTCAACTATAGGATAACGAATAGGTAGTAAGATTAAATGAACCGCGAAGACGCTAAGGAAGGGAAGGAAGAGAAAGAAGGGATGCCGTTTTTCCTTCGCGCTTTTTGCGTCTTCGCGGTTCGTTTTACAAATACTTCTGCAATAGCAAGCCCATTTTCTCCTTAGTTGCGGCCGGCACTTGATCCAACCGAGTCAGAATTGCATATTTTAAAGCTGAATGTGCATCAGAAACGGGGGGGTTTTCTGTTAGTCTACGGACTGTTTCTTGAATGACTTTTTGAGCATTCTCTGCATTGCGGTGCAAATTGGCTATTACCATTTCTACTGTTACGCTGTCGTGTTCGGTATGCCAGCAGTCGTAGTCTGTGACTAATGCTAAAGTTGCGTAGGCAATTTCAGCTTCTCTCGCTAATTTTGCTTCCGGCAAATTTGTCATCCCAATGACTGTGGCATCCCAACTGCGGTAAAGGTTTGATTCTGCTTTTGTGGAAAATGCGGGGCCTTCCATGCAGACGTAGGTGCCGCCCCGGTGGAGGTTAACGTCGGGGAGGTTCAATGATTCGATCGCACTTGCTAACACTTTAGCCAATTCGCCGCAAACCGGATCGCCGAATGTGATGTGACCGACTATTCCTTCTCCAAAAAAGGTAGAAACTCGATTTTTTGTGCGATCGATAAACTGATCCGGCACTACCATATCTAAAGGTTTCGCCTCTGTTTTCAGGGAACCAACCGCCGACGCTGAGATTAAATACTCAACTCCCAAACTCTTCATTGCATAAATATTTGCGCGATACGGCACTTCTGAGGGCAAAAAAGTGTGGTTGCGGCCGTGTCTAGCCAGAAATGCTACGGGCGTACCGTCCAATGTTCCCACAATGGCGGCATCGGATGGCGATCCAAAAGGTGTATCAATTTTCACCTCTTCAATATCCTTGAGGGCCTCCATTTTATACAAACCGCTGCCGCCGATAATTCCGATTTTTGCTTGTGCCATTTTTACCCTCTGCTTGAGCTTTACCACAGTGATTCTATCGGGCCATCGTTAAGTTGGCGTAAAGATAATTGAAGATTTCGTGACAACAGTCACCCGACATACACTATTTTGTCACCAAAATCATGTGATATTAATCACAAAGTAGCTTCACAAAATCTTTAAAAATAAAGGTACACAGTTCTGTTACTTATTTTTAGCGTGTTAAGCTCATGACAGTCAGCTCTGCTAACCTCCCCAAAATCTCGATCGAGGCGATCGTCGAGCGCATCTTTGCTTTTCGCCAGATTACCCCCCTTGACAGACGACTGCTGAAATCAGCAATGCTAGCCCAGAAAGGTCTTAACGAAAAAGACCAGTGTCACATCAACCGAGTGTGTCAGGGCATCCAAAACGGCTTGATTTTAGTTGTAGAATAAATTTGCAGCACTATCTCTTGCGAGATCAAGAAGGTGTTTTAAAATTTGTGTCTGAGTCTGTATCTGCTGGAACTGCGTTCGGGCGGTGTTTTACTATTTTTCAGCCCGCGAACCCTCGACATCACAAATAATATTATTTACATCTTATTTATCGATCAAAATTCAACAGCCAAAAGCCTGTATAAGTTATGCCACTATCATCGGGCTGCACTAACAAAAAATGTAATCCTTTACTTAATTGCTTGCGCTGTTGGTAAATTTGGGCCGCCGCTTTCACCTCGCTATCTTCAAAAGTAGCAACAACCCACCTATCTACTAACCCAGCTTCCAATATCAATCCGTCGGGTTCTCCAGCGATATAATTCAAAGCAAAAGGTTTGGCATCCTGAAGCCATCTAGCCAACCGCATAGACTGGCGTCCACCGTCAATAACAACTCCCGGTACGGGTACTGTTGAGGCCAAGCCTAAATTCAGCGGTAACAGCAATTCTGGCATTTCCAAGATTGGCAGGGGACGCCCTTGGAAAGCATCTTCAATGTCGCCGGCGGGTAGGGAAGCAAAACGCCAGCCATCGCCCCAGAGGTTTTCGGGTAAAGGCACGGGCGGCGGCGAGTCGAGGGCGATCGCACTGTAAGTTTCACCTGTATAATTAGGCATACTCGAATATTCTTTGGCGCGTTGTTGCAGCCGCAATTTCAGAGCCGCAGTGCGCCGAGTCGCTTCCACCTTGACACCCAAAACTTTGCTTGCAGCTTCGATTAAGCCCAGAGACTGAGGCCTAAATACTTGAATTAAGTCCGGCAAATTTTGGGTTTGAGCTTGCTGCTGCAACTGCGAGGCTAGCCAATTAGAATTTGCGTCCCCCTGGCTACAAACAGCGCTAAATTGAAAACTGCCTTCCGAGTCGCAAATTAAGAGTTCCCAGAGTGGTTTGCCAGTTTCGTCTTGGAGAGGGCGGCGGTAAAAATCGGCTTGCCAAATACGCATAAATAATTAAAAAATAAAATCTACAACTCGATAATTTTAATATAGCCTGGTGACAATCCGATACAATAAGCTGTGTTGCATCTAGATTGCCTATGGTATTAGAGAGGGAGAGGGGGAGAAGAGGAGAGGGGGAGAGGATTTGACGATTTTTGATGGGGACTCGAAATATACAATTTAAATGCACAACAGCTTACCGAACTTTGAAAAAAAACTTCGAGCGATATATTCTCAGTTCCTAGTTGACTTTTGTTTCAATATCTTACACCCGTTAAAAAAACTGCAACTGTAGGCCAGCGATCCAAACCGTGCTAATAATCAGTAATTCCCCCTTCTAAAATCTAAAATCTAAAATCTAAAATCTAAAATCGTATGGCTCGCTTAGCCATCCTCCCTTAGCAATTAGCCATTCCCAAATTTATTTAAGATGGTGAACCAAATACATATCCAACTCGCCTTTATTTTTAGCATAAATTTTTCCTCGGTATTCGCATTCAAAAAAATCTCTAACTAATTCAAACGTTTCCTGAGAGATATTGATATTTCCAGGTACGCCGGAAGATTCCATCCGAGATGCAGTATTAACTGTATCTCCCCAGACATCATAGGAAAACTTTTTATTGCCAATTACCCCAGCAAGTATAGGGCCTGAATGAATGCCAATGCGGATATCCCAATAAGGAATATTTTGTTGAGCTTTCTGTATTTTTCTCAAATCCATGAACTGTCGAATTTCTATGGCAGCAAGTACAGCGTCAAAGGCGTGTGTAGGGCGAGGCGTAGGAATTCCTGCCGCGCACATATAGCTGTCGCCAATAGTCTTCAGTTTTTCCATAGAGTATTTATCCATCACGCGATCGAAATAAGAAAAACAATAGTCTAGTTCGTCAACTAATTCTCGCGGCGTCATGTTTTCAGATAACTGAGTAAAGCCTTTAAAGTCAGTAAATAAAACCGATACGCTATCATAATAAAGTGGTTCCACTTTGCCGTTATTTTTGAGTTCCTCGGCAATTTCAAGCGGGAGCACATTCAACAGTAGCTGGTCAGATTTGTGCTTTTCGGCATCGAGCTCGGAATACAGGTTATTTATCTCTTTAAAGCGTTCAGCATTGCGGATGGCTGAGGATAGTTGCAAAGCCAAAAGATAGCCAATCCGCAAGTCTTCTTGGGTGTAAGCCCGCGGCTTGGTTGTGGCAAAATTAATGGTTCCTAAAACCTTACCTTCGCTTTCCAAGGGAATGATAATTTGCGAAGGGTAGGGGGATAAAATAGCAGTAGCATCCGCTTCTTGAATTAATTGAGGTTGACGTGTTGTAAAAGCCTTCTTAATCGGGCCGCCCTCTGTCAGGGCTGAAATATCTACAGGGATATGCGGGCCAAATAAAGTCATGCAAGCGTTATTGCTGTGCAGGCAAACGCTACAGTGTTCAAAGTCCAGCAGCCATTTGGCTTGCTTACCTACTACCCGCAAAATCTGACCCAGATCGAGGGTGCGGTTAATGGCAGTGGCAATTTCATTGACGGCGGAAATGCGGATGGAAAGCGCTTGAGCTTCTGCTAACAAACGGCGGGCTGTCAACAGAAGCTCTTCTCGATCTTGATCTTCTAGCCGATCGCCCATAATAGGGATATAAAATATAGATTACAAAGCATCTATTTCGAGGGCTATTGAATCCGTATATCGGTTGACAAAGCTAAACAGGTCTGCTGTCGCAATAATCTCAAAGATTTCTGAATCATCTAGCCCTAAATCCCGCAGGTTTTGGTAATCAGTTTCTGTCATTTCCAGGGGTTTTGTAGCAGCCAGCAAGCCAAACCTAATTACGGCTTTATCACGTTTTGGCAAAGGGCAGTTGGCAAAGTCAGAAACTAGGGTTCGCAGGATTTCTTCGCTCATCCCCAAGGCTGACAATCCGTGCAGGTGAACTTGGAGAGCGTACTCGCTATTATTTGATTGGGAAATAGCGACGCCGACCATTTCTTTTAGCGTGCGGGGTAAGTCTCCTTGCAGGATTGTTCCCCGGAATTTTTTCCAATTTGCTTCTAATATGTCAGGGTTGATTGCCATTGACTTGAACAGGTTGGGGACGATGCCAAACCCCAAGTCGGTCAAGATTTCTTCGTACACTGCTTTGGCTTTAGGATCTGTAAGTTGCTCGTATTCTATAAGTGGAAAGTGTGTCATTGTTGTGTTGAACTTGACGGCAGTTAATTTGGGTTGGGATTTAGGTATTTGTTATGTAACACCACTCAAAGGGCGAGGTTACGAGCTATCTGGGCTTTAGTCGGATTGATGATAAAATGCACCGCTGTCAGCAAACCGCGAATCCTGAAAATAAGCTAGCCACAAATCTGATTATTGAGGCTGGATTAAACCTGCAATTATAGCAGTAACCGGAGCCAAGAAAATTATGTTGCGATCGGGTTCTACGGCTAATTTTAGATGTTTCCAATGGCTGCTGTCAAGTAGGGGCAATTCATGAGGCGCGGCGGTGTGAAATCTTACCAAAACTCTTGAATTAGATAATGCTGTTCCGTTCGCTAATTTTTAGGCAAAAAACACTGTTCGATCGATCGCTCCGGCTCCACAAATGCCCTAAATCTTATGCTCCGGCGCGCGTACAGGGGAAGAAACAAAACGCTGTGCGATCGAGTTTATTGAATTAATCAGAAGCTCGATCGACAACCCATGCCCCAGACAAGCTACGCTAACGCCTGCGACTGGAGTTATTATAGATAAACTGTAAACTTCTATCATTGTCGCTGCATTTGCTATGAACCCTGCCCTGACTCAATTTGGCGCTCAGATGTCCCACCTCACGGGAGTTCGGGCAATTATGAAAGATATTATAGAAACTCTCAGAGCCGGCAGCGGGCAGGAGTTTATCAATTTGAGCGCCGGAAATCCGGTGATTTTGCCGGAAGTCGAGCAGTTGTGGCGCGACTGCACTGCGGAACTTTTGGCGAGCCCGGAATACGGCGAGGTGGTTTGTCGCTACGGTTCCAGTCAAGGTTATCAGCCGTTGATCAATGCGGTTTTGGCGGATTTTAATCAGCGTTACGGACTGAATTTGACGGATCGCAATATCCTAATTACTCCCGGAAGTCAATCGATTTACTTCTACGCAGCCAACGCTTTCGGCGGCTACACTACCAGCAAACAGCTTAAAAATATCGTGCTACCGCTGAGCCCAGACTACACCGGTTACGGCGGCGTTAGCTTGATTCCCGAAGCGGTAGTCGCTTGCAAACCCACCCTCGATATTGATGCAGCCGCCCACAGGTTCAAATACCGCCCGGATTTCAGCCAACTGTCGATCGACCAAACCACCGGTTGCGTCATTTTTTCCCGTCCCTGCAACCCCACTGGCAACGTTCTCACCGACGACGAAGTTAAGAAAATTGCCGATTTAGCGGCCGCTTTCGACGTGCCGGTGTTCGTTGATTCCGCCTACGGCCCTCCCTTCCCCTCCTTGAATTTTACCGAAATGACGCCGATTTTTGGCGGCAATATCGTGCACTGTATGAGTTTGTCGAAAGCTGGATTGCCGGGAGAAAGAATCGGAATTGCGATCGGCGATGAAAAAATCATTCAAATATTAGAATGTTTTCAGACCAATATGTGCATTCATTCGCCGAGATACGGACAGGCGATCGCAACTCGTGCCATTGCTTCCGGCGCTCTTGCGGATATTTCCATCAACGTAATTCGGCCGTACTATAAAAGCAAATTTGCGATCGTAGAAAGCACCCTAGAACAAGCAATGCCGAAGGATTTGCCGTGGTTTTTGCACCGGGGCGAAGGAGCAATTTTCGCATGGTTGTGGCTGAAAGATTTGCCAATGACTGATTGGGAACTATATCAAGAGTTGAAAAAAGTCGGCGTAATTGTCGTGCCAGGAAGTTCTTTCTTTCCAGGTTTGCGGGAAGATTGGCAGCACAAACATGAGTGTTTACGCATTAGTTTGACTGCAACAAATGATGAGATTGAAACTGCCATGAAACGCTTGGCTCAAATGGTTGAAAAGCTTTATCAGTCAGTTGACAGTTGACAGTTGACAGTTGGCAGTTGGCAGTTGACAGTTGACAGTTGACAGTTGACTGTTAACATTCCCAATACTTCGGGTACGCGGTTCCTGAGCGACTCGTGCTGAGCGTAGCCGGAGTAATAAGATGTTCTGCATTTAAATGGTATGTAAAAAAACAATCAAACTCTTGTGGGTTGGGCGTCCTGCCCGCCTCTAACAGGCAATTTAAATGCGCGACCGCTGATCGATTTCGTACTGGGATAGATTCGGATTATAAGTTATAGAAAACATTCCCAAGTCCCCATTTTTCAATTAAACTACCCGATAAACAAAACTCAGAGTTGCCCAAACATTCACATCCAAAGCCAAATCGTCCGTCGATATCCCCGCTTTCTGCACCCCCGGAATGCTAGCCACGTGCAAATCTTCGAGTACCGCCCGCGCCACATTTAAAGGATTCAACAACACTCGAATTGGCAGGGCATCCCTCGTTTGCTGCATTTCGGCTTCTATTGCAGCCAGAGTTCGATCGAAGGGACTCTCACTAAATATAATCATAATTTCTGCAAGTCCGATCGGCCCCGATACCGCCCACCCGCTCCCCCCAGCCGCCGGTAGAGTCAAATTCTCCCCAGGAGCGATCGCCCGCGACATAACTCCCACAGATTCTTTGCTCTCAGCGCCGATCGCTGACAGCCGTCCGGCGCTGTCCGAGCAAAACACCGCAAAGTAAACCGGGCGATCGCTGTCGTTATACAATCTGTAGCGAACTCGGCTGCCCTCTGGCAAACTTAGTATATGAGCGCTTGCCGATTTCTCACTTTCCCCGCTCAGCGGTTCCAGCCGATAATCACCGTCGGCCCGCACAGGCTCTCGCTGCGCCACAGCCCGCGCTTGCGGTGCGGTAGTTGCCAGAACCGCCCGCACCTTCAGGCGCGAAGACCCCTCATTGGCTGTCAGCCGCAGCAACTTCCCAGCCTGCAGCGCTTTCAACTGCGGAGTCAAGCGCTGCACCGCCACCTTGATTGCTTCTCCCCCGTCGCCCTGAGTATCGGGAATCAGCGTTTGAGCCAAAGAAAACAAACCGTAACGGCTTTGATACAAAGCAGGCTCGTGAGCCGAGACTGTTTCGGCTAAAGTCGTTTCCGGGACTCTGCCGAACCGACAGTCAGCCGGTTGCTCGCTGCCTACCGCCGCAAGTTGCGGCAAAGTCGAGAAAGCACTGGTGGCGTCCACGCGCTCGATGCGTTCCAAACCTGAGTCCAAAGCTACTGTCAAACCGATGTTTCGTGGCAATACCCGAATTTCTTCCCTCACCAGTTCGCCGACTGTTAATTGGCCGAAAGTTCGATCGAACCCGTCTAAAACTTGGGCTTTAGCAGAGAGGCCCGTGCGTCCCCGCAGCAAAAGCCTCGCGCCCTCGGAGGAATCCACTGCAAACACAGAACCCCCGGAGCACTCCAAAACCGAGGGCGACAACCCGCCCAGCCACAACTGCACAGTTTTGCCCCCCTCTTCCACCGCCGTCACAGCGCCGTCAGATGCAGGGGAATTGAAGATTAAATTTGAAAAATTCACCGCCGGCGCGGTTGTTAAATCGTGATTAAGAATTTGCGGTTGCTGCGATAACCCCGCGATTTGCTCGACATTACCCGCTGCGCGGCTGAAACTGACGCTGAAGCTGCTAGCGGGAGTTGCCCACCACAAAGTTTGGGTGAGGGCGTAGGTAAACAAACCTGCGGTAAATCCGTTCCACTCTTGTTCGGCGGCGAGTTGGGAATTCGCGCCTGCGGCAAGTAGGGCTGCAGCAGGACGGAGATTTGGGCGGGATCGGAGGTCTTGGGCAAACGTTAATTCTGCGAGGCCCGGCTCGCCGATGGTGGGGCGGGGGCGGGAGCGAATGCGAAAGTTACCGTTTTTGGGGAAACCCCGATAGGTGTAGCTGGTGTCGAGGATGGCGATCGCATTTTCTGTCGCGAGCGATCGCATCAACAATAACAGCGTTTCCTCTAAAATATCGTTCACCGCCCGGTTTGCTAACAGCGGCAAAACATCATCCGCCGGCACCAAACTGTTTTGCATTTTTCCGGGAGACTCGGCCAAACTGACTCGGCTACCGCAGCCGCTAAAGTGAAAAACTACCACGTCACCGGGTTTTGCTTGTTCGCCCAAGTGAGTCACAAAAGCCGTCTCGATATTTTCCCTCGTAGCTTGAGCGTCAGTCAAAGTCAAAATGTCAGACGGCACAAACCCAAACCGATATATCAGCAGTTCCCGCTGCATTTCCACATCCGTGACGCAGCCGTGCAGGGGCGAGTCTGGATATTTGTCAACGCCAACCAACAAAGCCAATTTCCTGGCTGTCGGCTGCGCTAAAGCTTCGAGGTAGCGCGAGCCCAACGGCAGCCACAAAGCCTCGCTGATTCCGATGGCGGCCAGCACCCGGCCAGCTTGCTGCAAAAATTCCCGCCGCTTGAGTCCCATTTTTAAATAGCTTTGAATTTTAAGCGTTGAATTTTAAGTTAAATTCCCCTCACTAATTTTAGGGGAATTAATTAGATTGTGACTGTTTAGGATTAAGGGAGTTTTTAAGTTTTAACTTTTGAGCTTTAAGTTTAAAATTTCCCATTTAAAACTCAAAACTCAAAATTCAAAACTATGCAGAATGTCGCCCACACCAATCTTCAAGATTTAAATCTCGTAATTGAAAATATTCATGGCCTTGGCTAATTCTGCGGCGACTTCCGGCCGGGAAAACTGCGGCGGCGGCAATTTTCCAGCGCGCAGCATTTCCCGAACTTTGGTTCCCGACAAATGCACCCGTTGTTCGGGAGTGCTTGGGCTTGTTTTAGTTGTAGCCATTTGTTCCGTCAGTTTGCAATAGAAAGCGTGCTCGAATTTCATCGGCACAATTCCCAATTCTCCCGGCTCAAATTCATCAAAAATATGTTGGGCATCGTAAGTGCCGTAATAATCGCCAACTCCCGCGTGATCGCGCCCCACGATAAAGTGAGTGCAGCCGTAGTTTTTGCGGATTAAAGCATGAAAAATTGCTTCTCGCGGCCCGGCGTAGCGCATCGCCGCCGGATTAATTGCCAAAATTACGCGATCTTTTGGATAGTATTTTTCTAGCAGAATTTCGTAGCAGCGCATCCGCACGTCAGCGGCGATGTCGTCATCCTTAGTCGTCCCGACTAGCGGGTGCAGGAACAAGCCGTCTACTGTTTCTAAGGCGCATTTTTGGATGTATTCGTGTGCGCGGTGGATGGGGTTTCGGGTTTGGAAACCGACTATGGTTTTCCATCCTTTTTCTGTGAACAGCATTCTCGATTTCGCCGGGTCAATTTGGTATTGGGGAAAGCGGACATCTAGTTCGCGTTCCAGCAGCCAAATGTCGCCTGCGAGGTTAACGGGCCCGGATTTGTCTACTACCTGGACACCCGGGTGTTTGAGGTCGTCGGTGCGGTAGACGTTGAGGGCTTCTTCTTCTTTACTGTAGTGATATTTTTCTGCAAGTTCCAAGAGCCCGACAAATTTGCCCGCCGGGGTGTCGAGGCGCACTAAAGTTCCTGCTTTCAGGGGGGCGGCGACTTCTTCTGTTACCGAGAGGGTGATGGGAACCGACCACGGAAGGCCGTTGGAGAGGCGCATTTGTTTAACGACCGATCGATAATCCGCTTCGTTCATGAACCCTTTGAGGGGACTCAGGGCGCCGATGGCGATCATTTGCAGGTCGGAGATCGATCTATCCGACAACTGGACTCGCGGCAGGGACTCTGCTTTGTCGAAAAATTCTTGTCTTTGGTCTAGTGTGGCAATGCGGTTGACCAGGATGCCGCCGTGAGGGGCAATGCGGTCTGAATGCTGGCTCATGTCGATTTGAAGTTGTGGGTTTTAGCTGCCAGAGTATATCCTACCAAAGTATTGTTACAATTAATTAATTTTCCTCCCTCAGTCGGCACACATGGTTTTAAATGTTGGTATCAACCATAATTTATTCCGCCACTTATGACACTTTATAATTTATTAGTGAAATCTATCGATTTCTGGCAAGAGCATTCAGGCTTGAGCAATCTCAAAACTCATACTATTTATTCTAAAATCCTCGGCTCTGACTCTTTAGTGATCGATTTAGGCGCCAATGTCGGTCAATTTAGCGAAGCGATAACTCGCGAATTCAATTGTAGGTGTTACGCAATAGAAGCAGTTCCTTCTGTGTATTCTCAACTCCCAGAGAATGGCTTAGTTAAAAAGTTTAATTATGCTATATCAGACCGAAATGAGCCATTAAAAATATATGTTTCAGATAATCGAGAATGTAACAGTATTAGTCAGGAAGCTGCTAGTGTCTACGGCCTTCAGGGAGAGATATCAGTGGATGGTATCACTTTAGAAACTTTTCTGAACAACCAGAGCATCGAGTTAGTTGATTTGTTGAAGATAGATATTGAAGGTGCTGAAGAAGCCGTTTTTAACTCAACTAGCGATGCCACGCTCTGCAATGTTAAGCAGATAACTATAGAGTTTCACGATTTTATGCCAGGTTCTATTAGCGCTGAAGAAGTTAACAAAATTACCAACAGGTTAAAAAGATTGGGTTTTATCTGTATCCCATTTTCATACCTGTTCCCTGACATGGATACCTGTGACTTCTTATTTATCAATACGAATCGATGTAAAATTCCGTATAAAGACTGGCTGGGTTTTCAAATGATTAAGTTGCTTCTAACAATAGAAAAAACTAAGTCATCTCTACTCCGTTCCGCTGGAAAGCGCGAACAAAGTGTTGCCAATTAGCGCGGTGAATAAATTGACGGCAAAGTCGATAGGAATCCCATTCAAATCTATCACTTTTATTTCTCTACAATCAGCTCTGGCAGGCAATCAAGCAATTTAGTGCCGGGCCCCTGGATTGATTCCTTCGCAGACTCAGGATGGGAGTAATTCTGCTCTACAAATACTAGACAAGTCTAGACATTTGCTTCTTACTTCATCGGGAGCATGGGAGCGGCTATCCCTCGGTAAGCTTTCACGGTTTAGCCAACCGCGATAAATTTATGGCTGCATTTAAATCCCTGTCCATCGAATGACCGCAACTTTCACAGTTGTAAATCCTTTCTTTCAACGGCATATCTTGGATGTGTCCGCAATTTGAACAGGTTTTGCTTGACGGAAACCAGCGGTCGGCAACAATTATTTCGCAACCAAACTTTTTGGCTTTGTATTCTAGCTGACGTTTGAATTCGTGGAATCCGCAGTCAGCTATTGCCATACCGCAAGTTTGTGATTGGCTAGCATTCCACTGACGTTCAAATCTTCTACTACTATCGTTGCGTGGTTTTTGCATAAGTAAGTAGTGATTTGATGCAGAGTATCTTTTCTGAGGTTTGTTATTTTTGCATGGTGTCTAGCTAGCTGGATTTTGGCTTTATATCTATTGCTAGAGTTTTTCACCTTCCTCGCTAAAACTCTTGATAATCTCTTGAGTTTTGCGAGGTGCGCTTTGTAGTGCTTTTGGTTCGGAAATACTACGCCCGTTGAAAGCGTAGCCAATTCTTTCACTCCCAAATCTACTCCTACAACCTTATGAGTTTTGATGGTCGGCTCATGACTTTGTTCGTAGGCAAAAGCGATAAACCAACTATCGGCAGTGCGCGAAATGGTAATTGACTTGCAAGTTGTATGAGGCAATCCTTCGTGGGTTTTTATCCAGCCGATTGTCGGTAACTTTATAGACGTACCACCTACGGGGATAGGTTTACCGCCAGCATCAATCGTAAAGGAATCGTGATACCCCTTCTTTTTAAACTTAGGATACCCACCTTTTTTTGAGAAAAATCTAGAGAACGCATCTCCAAGATTGTCAAAAGCATATTGGGTAATCTTCTGACAGATTCCCGTTTCTTTAATCCAAGTGAACTCAGGTTTTACATGATTGTTGAAGAATTTCTTGAGCAGGTATTTGTTGGGCTTCAATCCATCTTGATAAAGATTGTTCCAAGTAGCCAGTCCCCAATTATAAGTAAACCTCGCTATGCCAGCGTGTTTACTCATAACTGTTGCTTGGCTCTTGTTTAACTTTAACTTTGTTTTGATGGATAAAAGCATTGTTCGACCTCAACACTGGATTTCTTTGCTTGATCCTGTCAGGTCTTGTACGGGTTTGTCAATAGCACTTTTTAAACTTTCTTTGATTTCCTTGGAGTAATTTCGCCAACCGTACAGCCGACAAGAAAAACAGTGGATAATTGCCATCAAATCTTCTACTAACTCATGCTGGGGAGACAGTGATTCTTGGTTGGCGATTATAATTTCACATCCAACTGATGCTGCAAGTTCTTGGATAAATTCAAACGCGAATCTGCACATCCTATCCTTGTGTGCAATTACAATTATTGATATTTCACCTTTGAGCATTGACAGCATAATTGCTAGAAACTTTTTTCTTTTAAAGTTTAGTCCGCCACCAATTTCTGATACCCAGTCGTCAACGCTCAGTCCTCGTCCCAAGCAGAAGGCTTCCATCGCTAGCAACTGGTTTTTTAGCTCTGGCTTTTGCCCGCTGGATGAAACTCGACAGTAAACTACGATCTTTCGTTTGGCTTCTACGGGCTTCAAGCCGTTGGCTATCAAGAAATCGTCTTCTGTGTAGAACCGATGCCCCGACAGGGTGCGCTTGGCTGGTAGTTTTCCTGAAACATCCCAACGCTGGAGTGTTTTTACTGACAATCCGAGCTTTTTCGCGAATTCGTGTGGTTTAAACAAAATGGTACACCGTAGCTTTGTCTATAAGTGTACCATTTTGTCTATTTATTCGCTACCTAGGTACTAGCTCCCATCCCAAATCCCAAATCCCAAATCTAAAATCGGCTGACCATTTTTTCATGAATCATCTTCATCTGTGACAGTTCTTCCAGCAGTCCCTGCGGTAGAGGAATTTTCACAGATTCCAGCATACTTTGAATCCGATGCCTCCAATCGTGACGGGCTAAACTCTCAACATAGTTGCGTTTGTATATAGAATTAAGCCTCACCTCGTCCTGTAAAAGTTCATTAATGAATTCAACACTTTTTTGCGGGTCATCGGGCAACTCAATAGTAGCATCTTCCCAATTCATCAACTCATCCATTAGAGGTGTAGTTGGACGCTTCCCAACTACCGCACCGCCAGTCGCAGTACCATAAAACCAACGCAGTGTAATAAACGAGTAAGGAAACCGACGCATACCAGGATAGAGAGTGTCAAATGCCAAGGTGAGTTTGCTATGTCTGAGAATGTGAAATAGCAGCCGAGTATCTGGCTCGTCTCTACGCATTTCGTAAGGCAATTTCGGAAATTCCTCTGCTGTTCTGGGCGTAGATTTATAGTAAATTTGTTCGGAACCAGGTTGATTGAATTTATTTAACAACACAGTGTCATAATGTGAAGGTATCCGCCCGAAGCTTGTTAAATCTATTGAACGCTTGAGTTGACACGAACCCTGAGCGAGAACATCAGCAGCAAAAGGGATCAGGGATACTGGTATACCAAAACGTTTTTTCAGTTCATCTATAATTTCTGGAAGTGCCACGAATAAATGATCTAAATGATAGACATTTTTTGAATAAATTTCCGGTGCCCAAGAATCGAAAATATAAGCGATGACAACATCAAAACGCTCCCTCCACTTAGGTATACTTGAGAGTAGTTCCAGATCGGCTCCTGATATCCCAATCATCAGTAAAACATTAGGTTTGTCTGACAATTGAGGTAAAGGTGGTAAATTATATACACCTGTAGTAGACTTAACAGCTTTACGGATTACTCGACCAGCTAGCGGATAAAGTGTGGATGACCACTGGATTACATCGCGGGCAGATGGTACCAAAAGTTGTGCGTTGCAGGTTCGTACCACAATATTTTCTAATTCAAAAACAGGGTCCCAGGAAACGCTCGACCATAAACCCCGTGAAGAAAGTACAAAAATATTCATAGCTCGATTTTAATTTTATTAAATGATCCCGCACATTATACCAAAGACGAGGGGACTAGGGTAAATTCAATAGTTCTGGACGCAACAATCCTATGGATAGAGGCAACGCCGGAGGGATTGCCCCTACGAAACGCTATATGAACGCTATATGTATAGGCTGTGCGTAAGTCCTGTTTAATTAAATTTGAAATGCCAATTCCCCTGAATCGACTTCCCAATTTACCTAGCTACTAGCTAGCAAATCTAGCCGATCGCACCTATGGCAGCACTTGCAGTGGGTGAATCTATCCCGTAATCAGGGAAAACAATAACACATCTATGGTTTCAATGTCAATATTGATGATAATTTTTTAACAATATGTATTTTGCCGCGCTCGTCGCGATCGCGTCTAGAAAGAGCGGGTTGATAAATGCTAAAGTCCCTAGGATTTATGAACCTTTTCCTTCTTCCTCTTTCCCCTTCCCCTTCCCCTTCTTGAGACTAAACATTTAACCACTCAAGGAGTACCCTGGGCGCCGGCAACAAAATCATTAACAAAAGCCCGATCGCTATTAGCCCCAAAAAATCCCGCCGATTATCCAATTCACTGACATCATTCAACGCCGGTTCGTCGTTTAGCGGCGTGAAAAACAAAATAATTGCCCACAGCAGTAAACCCTGTTCCAAAAAAGAAAGCAGCAACATACAAAGTCTAGCAAATTGCCCGATCGCCATACTCGCTCGCTGGCCGAACATCGCGTGTACAATGTGCCCGCCGTCGAGTTGTCCCACCGGCATCAAATTAAACGCCGTCACGATCAAACCCAAATAACCCGCCACCGCTACCGGATGCAAATCGATCGCAGTTTCCGCATTTAAAGCACCACCCAAGGTTAACTTGCTCAACAAAGTCATCAGCAGCGAAAAACTGGGTTTGAAAGACTCAAAATTTAACATTCCCGACTTCTCAGACAGCGGTACAATACTCGAATGATCCAAACCCCAAATTAATAATGGCACTGCTGCAACTAAACCCGCAAGGGGCCCGGCAATGCTAACATCAAATAAAGCTCGGCGGTTGGGAATTGGACTCCGTATTTGAATGAAGGCGCCAAAAGTTCCTAAGAAAAAAGGAATCGGTATGAAATAAGGCAAAGTCGTGCGAATTTGGTAAAATCGGGCAGCTAAATAGTGGCCGGATTCGTGAATTCCCAAAAATGTAATTAAAGCCAGCGAGTAAGCCAAACCCTGCAACAACATTGATGGGTTGGACTGCAAAGCTTGTTCAGTAACTCCGGCAAGTCGCGCCCCGACAAGCGTAGTCGTAAACACCGTGATTAGCAGCAAAGCTAATGCGAAAAATGGCCGGGTTACAGATTCGGTTTTGACAGGAGTTTCCCCTGATTGGTGGCTGGGATTGGGAACTAGGGCAAAAAAAGGTTGACCGCTCAAGCTGTTTTGAAATACTACTAAAAAGCGATCGCCAAAAAGCCTCTCCACATTCTCCCGAATCGCCTGATAAGCCGCCTCCGGGTTCGTCCGCAACTGTCCGCGACAAATTACAGCCTGTGGCCGAAATTCCAAATCTCGCAAAAAGTAAATTGACCAAGGAAAGCAATCGCGCAAACTCGCTTCTTCTGCTGCATTGATCGGACGCACGGGCGGTTTTGGCTTTATAGGTTCAGTCGCAGAGTCTGCTACCTGCTCAGCAGTTTCGGCGGTAATTTTCTTGCGCCCCAACTGTACCAAAAACCAATACAAAAAAGGGCAAACCAGAAAAGGTATAATTACCAACTCCGGCGGTACAGTTTTGCTCGTGCCGTAAACTAAAATCCAACCACCCCAAATCAGCGCAGGCGCCATCATTACCAGCCACAGCAGCCATATCGGAGTCCTGGTGATGCGGCTGGTGCCGTTCTGCAACAAGAAGTACGATATCAGCCCCAATACGAACAACCATAGTAAAAAGAACATAATATTTATCCCATTCCCTTCTGAAATACTTCCTTGAAACAACAGAGTTCAGTCTCCAAACAACCCAGGCCCGTGCTCGACAATATCCTGGCTTTCCCCCCTAACCGGGATACCCTGGGTGCAACAGCCTATTTCATTGTAGAAAACCAAACTAACATCCTGGTGGATTGTCCCGCTTGGGATGAGATTAACCAAACATTTTTGCGGGAACACGGCGGCGTGCGACTGCTGTTTCTCACCCACCGTGGCGCTATCGCCCAGGCGCGGGAGATTCAGGAAGCCACGGGGTGCGAGATCCTGATTCAAGAACAGGAAGCTTATTTACTGCCGGGTTTGAAGGTGACGGTTTTTGAGCGAGAATTTGTTGTGAGCGATCGAATCAAAGCATTTTGGACTCCTGGCCATTCTCCTGGTTCCTCTTGCCTTTATCATAGTGGCAGCGGTGGAGTGCTGTTTTCGGGTAGGCACTTGCTCCCCAACCGAGAAGCCGCCCCAGTACCGCTGTTGACAGCAAAAACTTTTCACTGGCCTAGGCAAATTAACAGCGTGAAGTCAATTATCGATCGATTTTCGCCGGAAACTTTACAGTATATTTGTCCCGGTGCAAATACTGGTTTTTTGCGGGGAAAAAGATCGATCGATCGAGCTTTTGAGAAATTAGCCAATCTGGATTTAGCTGTTTGTTTGCAGTCAAAACCTGAACCCTAAATGTATGCTACAACATCAAAAAATGATCTGACGCGCTAATTATAGCGGTAAGGTGCGCCCTTACGCACCCTACATTATTCTTCAATCTCTTAGAAAGGAAGTTCGTTGGTGGAGTAGCGGTTGAAACCGCCGATTCTTACCGTGGAAAAAACTGTGGAAAAAACCGAAAAACAAAAAATGCTCGCCGGTGAATTATATTTAGCTGCCGATGAGCAATTAATTTTAGAGCGCCAGCGAGCCCGCCGCCTCGCCCGAACCTACAATTCTACCCGCGAAGACGAACCAGACAAACGGTTAGAAATTCTCGCCGAATGGTTCGGTGCAGTTGGCCCAAAAGTTGAAATCGAGCCACCTTTCTACTGCGACTACGGCAGCAATATTTATGCGGCAAACGGATTGTACATGAATTTTGGTTGCGTGATTCTCGACTGCAATCGAGTTAATATTGGCGAAAATTTATTGTGCGGGCCCAACGTACAAATTTACACCGCTCTTCACCCCACAGACCCGGAAATGAGGCTTTCTGGGCTAGAACTCGCCGCTGAAATTAATATTGGCAATAATGTTTGGATTGGCGGCGGCAGTATTATTTGTCCAGGAGTCACTATTGGCGACAATAGCACGATCGGCGCAGGCAGTGTTGTTGTCAAAGATATTCCCGCAAACGTCGTGGCTGCGGGGAATCCTTGCCGAATCATCCGGCATCTACCTTGATGTGGTACGATCGACACAATCGTGCGATCGGCTCCTTGGCTTAACCAAAAAATTTTAGGTTTAGAACAGGCGGTTTGAGATTTTTCACGTAAAATTCCCGAAAAAAACCGTGGAATAAATCTAAAATCTAAAATCTAAAATCGCTTAATATCAAATCCGTTAGCATCGGAATAGTAAATTCGAGTTCACTGTTGACTGTTCACTGTTCACAGTCAACCGTTAACCGTCAACAGTCAACATCATTCCGGTGTTACCGGAAATGATATAATTTCTCGTTCCCGGTTTCCACACTACCAAGCTTTTCTTATGACGACTGCAACAGTTTATCCCAACGCTCCCGATCTCTGCACCGACGACTACATAGCAGTCGGTGTAGCTACCTGCTTCATCAAAGAAGAAGGCGAAGTTTTTGAAGTGCAAGTAATCGAAGCTATTCCCTCAGCAGCTTTAGAAGCAATTGTGAAGGGAATTCCCACATCCTATTTAATGGTTTGCGGGACGACTTTGGGAGCAGTGCTCGACGGCGAAACACCCAAAATGTTGCCAGAATTCCCGACATCTTCTCAGTTTAGCGAAGAATTTGCCTTTCGGGCGATCGCCGCTGCCCGCACTTACAAAATCCGCCCCCAAGCTCAACTTCACATTCCCTTGGGAACAGTTCGCAACGACTT
Organism: Microcoleus sp. S13_C3; assembly: GCF_036700905.1. NCBI lineage: Bacteria > Bacillati > Cyanobacteriota > Cyanophyceae > Oscillatoriales > Microcoleaceae > Microcoleus > Microcoleus sp. S13_C3. Next base: position 29,833 of record NZ_JAUBPT010000068.1, read on the forward strand.
TACTTATTCCTTAGAACGCAAAAGGGTGCTCAACTCCGAGCGCATCATTCGCACTGAAGACAATGTGAAACAGCACGAACACACTCACAAGGTTCTTTAAACAAATCCCGCAACTGGGGCAATTTAGCCGTGCCTCAGCCAGCGGCTGCACCTAAAATTATTTTGAGTGTTGAGATGTAAATTAAAGATTTAATAAGTTTTTCGTTCATTAATGAAGGAAAAACTTTTAATATTTCGTTATTAAGCAATACTGCATACTGTTTGGGATTACCAACCGTAAAATAAGAGTTTCACGGCGATTGCGTACTCGAAATACCAACCGAAAATCACGGGTTTCAGACTGCGAACTAAAAACAGTCTGGACTATTGATTAAGACACACACCCAACATCTCAACCTAAAAAGTCTAAGCTGTTGTGCATTTAAATTGTATATTTCGAGTCCCGATCAAAAATCGTCAAATCCTCTCCCCCGATCCCCATCGGACCCTCTCCCTCTCTAATACCATAGGCAATCTAGATGCAACACAGCTTACTGCTCACATCACCTAAATAACATAAATTATTAACGACTGTAAAAAATAATTAAGTAGTTGATGAAATTTTTTAATGGGTCAAAAATGTGGTATAATATTATTCCTGTTTAACAAAGTGATATCAAATCGGGTAGCATCGGAATTAATATTACCCACCCCCTGGACACGGCAGTGCCGTGTCCCTACAATTAATCTGGGTATGGAAACGGCAGTGCCGTGTCCTTTATATCATTCCCGTGCAACCGGAAACGATAGGAGCCGCTCGGCGGGAAAAAATTAAAAAATCCCCGCAATTATTGAATGCTAGTAGTTTAAGACTACTGGCAGGCGCGCGAGTAGATCGTAGGTGAGCTAAGGATTTCAATCTCACAAATTGGTCAAATCATGCGAAGCTTTGCGAGAGTAAAGTGGTGGAAATTAACTAGACTATTGCCAGCGGGATTAAAGGGCGAATACCATCTTGGGTACCAAACTGCGCTCTTAATTTTGGGCGTAACAATTATGGCAGCTAGCATCACTGGTTGTATCAGCTATCAAAGTGTTCGTCGCTTGATTATCACCAAAAGCGAGCGAAATGCTTTGTTAGAAGTTAGGGAGCAGGTCAACAAGATCGATCGCTGGCTCGGCACTAGAAAGTCTGAGATCGAAATCCTCGCCCATACTCCTCCGGTTCGTTCGATGAATTGGTCAGTGGCCGAGCCTTATTTAAAATCGGAAGTAAATCGACTGCAAGAATTCCAGCACTTGGCATTAATTGATCCCGACGGTTCTTATTTCACCACAAAAGTGGGAAGAGCGTTGATTAATGTTAGCGACCGCCAACACTTCAAAAAGGCAATGGCTGGGGAAGTCTATGTTTCAGATCCTACCATTTCTCGCACGCTCAAACAACAAAATATTGTTCCAATTTCGGCTCCAGTGTGGTCAAGTTCGGTAAATTCTATTGAGAAAACAGCACAAAAGCCGATCGGAGTAATGAACGGCGTCATTAGCCTCGACCGAATTGCCGAAGTAGTAGGAAAGCTGGAATATGGGGCAGGAACTTACGCTTTTGTTCTCAATTCTCAAGGAGTGCCGATTGTCCACCCCGACGCTCGATTAATCGGAAATATCGACAAACCGGCTCCCAGTCTTTTAGAGTCCGCAGATGCTAATTTGGCAAATGTAGCGCGGGAGATGGTTTATCAAAAAACGGGCATTGTGCTGACTCAAATCAACGACGCCAGAGTTTATGTTGCCTATCTTCCTTTAGAACAAGCTGAATGGTCGATCGCCCTCGTAATTCCCGGCGACAATCTCGAAAAAGAACTCCTTCCTTTCAATATACTAGCAGTAGCCGCCGGCGTACTTGCCGCCGCAGCTATTTTCTCCGCAATTGTGGCGCTCAAGCTGTTTGCCCTAAATGGCATTCGCACTCGCACAGAAGCCCTTCTCCACCGCTTGACCGGCCGCATTCGCGCTTGCTTGGACCTCGATCGCATCCTCCAAACTACAGTAGACGAACTCGGTACTTTACTGAAGCTCGATCGAGCAATTTTCGCATGGTACGATCCCCGACAAGATACTTTAGAATTTGGCTGGGAATATTGCCGGGAAGGTTTGCCGGGGCGCTTGGGAATTTTTGGTGTTCCCGGAGGGCCATCTGGAGATTTAGCTGCACGGCTTCACCGCTGCGAAACGATACTGCTACATAAAACCGCCGCCCCTGATGCCACAGCGTCTGAGGAACACGCCCATATCGAACTTACAAATAGTCACTACGCAGCAGTACCCGTACTAACTGAGAATCATCGGCTGGGATATCTGTTCGCCTGTGCAAACCGCCGATTTGCGACTCCCGGCGAGGTGCAAGTTTTGGAAGCAATTGCAGATTCACTGGCGATCGCAATTTCCCAATCCCAACTCCAGGGGCAAATTCAAGAAGAACTCAAACTTTTGGAAGAAGTAGTAGCCAAACTCAGAATCACCGAAGAGCATTTAGTACAAAGCGAAAAAATTACAATGGTGGGTCAACTAGCCACGGAAGTTGCCCAGGAAATTAATAACCCGATTAACTTTATTTACGGCCGCCTGATTCACCTCAATGATTATATCAAAGATTTGCTTAGTATAATTCGCCTCTATCGAGAACAATATCCTGAGCCTGTGCCACGAATTGCAAAAAAAATAGAGCGTTGCGACCTAGATTTTATCAGCAAAGAGTTGCCACAAATCCTCAATTTTTTGAAAATAGGAGCCGATGGCATTCGCCAGATAGTCCTGGCTTTGAGGAAATTTTCACTTCCTGACGAAGCCAACAAAGAACACGCCAACGTTAATGAGAGCATCGACAATCTTTTGCTGTTGCTGGCTCACAGACTGGAGCAAAAAATATTAGTAGTCAAGGAGTACAACAACCTGCCACCAATTTTGTGTTATCCCGGTCAACTGAGCCAGGTATTCGCGAGTCTCATCATCAATGCTATAGATGCAGTTAAAAGTATTGAAAATTCAGCTCAAATTATTACCATCAAAACCGATCTTGTCGAGGATTATACAGGCCGGTTTATTGTTGTATCTATAGCCCACAATGGCTCAATAATTCCGCAGGAAATTCAACACAGAATATTTGAGGAGTTTGCCCCTACTAAATCATTTAAAAATTTCACAGGCTTGGCTCTGTCGGTGTGCTATAAAATTATTGTAGAATTGCACAGCGGCAGCCTGACAGTTGAATCTCCGGTTCAACCTCAAATTAAATCTCAAACTGGGGGCGGTGCTGAGTTTAGGGTAAAATTGCCGATATTTTGATATCTATCGCATTTTGCAGCCAGGGAAACCCGTCGCAAATCTTGCTAGCAAGCTGCGCGAAAAGCTTAATTTCGGTTTGTACTGAGGACTTTAGTCATAAAACAGAGGGCTGAAGTCCTCACTACAAACCTAACGATCATTTGTTAACCAAAATTGCTATAGCAATCGTTGCAGAAGTCATAAATTTTTTACCCCACCCCAACCCTCCCCGATGCCTTGGGGAGGCAGTAAGAAATTCGCAAATGATGCGAGGATTGCTATATGATAGGATTAGGGAAATAATAAAGGTGCAACCACAGCAAACAACCAGCCTCCCATTACCAAGACTTCCGCAATAATTAATAAAATATTTCTGTTCATTTTCCAATTAAGCATTTTCACATTAAGAGCGATCGACCAAAGAGCGAATTTTCTTCCACCAAGCACCCGGCGAATCTTCCGGGCGATATGCGGCATCAAACATCGACAAAATTAGCGGCAAACCCCCCACCTTCGCACTCATCAACAAGTGCATTGCCAGACAAAATACCAATACCACCCAACCAGAAGCGTGTAAATAATACCAAACCTGCGTCAATTCCCCAGCCGGCAGCCATTCTTCCTTAACCATACTGCCAGAAGCGATCGCCCAAGTCAGTGCTAGCAACATCAACGTATTCACAATCCGGTGCAAGCTGTACCACCAAATCGGTTTTCCCAACTGCGTTAGTTTGCCAAAAGAATCAGGCTGCACCAAAAGTTTTTGACCTGCGTGGAAACTGTACAATGCAAAAGCCGGCATTATTCCTAACAGCAACATCTTGCCAAAAGTGCCGTGAATCCCGATAATATCTGCAATCTGAGGCACGGGGACTTGGCAAAACCGCCCATCGTAGGTGTTGTAAACCAGAAATGCGCTCACAATTGCTAAAAGGGCGATCGCAGCGTTAACCCCGTGCAGTAACCTGAGCAGCAGTGGCTGATACAATCTAGATGGCGGCATCGTTAATTCTGCTAGTTGATAAATAATCTTTTACATAATACAGCTAAGCGCCGATTTTTTCAACCCTCGCCAATTGTGAAATAAATCTGAGATAAAAATGAAAAAATTATGAGAAAAACGCACTATTATCAAAGTTTAGTGTAAAATAAAAATGTCAACAGAAACACTTTATTTATAAGGCATAACACTTTACAAAAATGGATGCAGCCACTACCATCTTACTTTCCTTGGGACTAGCCGCAGATGCTTTTGCTGTCGCTGTTTCTAGCGGTTTAGCAATCAAACACATGAAGGTCAATAAAGCTTTAAAAATTGCCTTATTTTTCGGATGTTTTCAAGCTTTAATGCCCGTAATAGGATGGTTAATCGGTCTTAGTTTTAGTTTTTTGATAACACCGATCGACCATTGGATAGCTTTTGGGCTTTTGAGTTTCATTGGCGGGAGAATGATTTATGAATCGCTACAAAGCGAAGAATGCGAGAAAAAGTTTAATCCCTTAGATACTGGGACTTTGATAACGCTGTCGGTGGCGACGAGTATCGATGCCCTCGCAGTTGGCCTCGGATTTGCTGTCTTGAAAGATTCTATTGCTCTTGCGGTGACGGCGATCGGATTTATTACTTTCTTTTTAGCCTTTGCAGGCGTGTTTATCGGACACAAGTGCGGCAACTTATTTGCTAATAAAATTGAGATATTGGGCGGATCAATTTTGATTTTTATTGGCAGCAGAATCTTGTTTATGCACTTGACAGAAGTGCCCTTAGTTATCGGTCATTAGTTATTAGTCAGTAGTCAGTAGTCAGTAGTCATTGGTAATGGAATGGGTAATTGGGAAAAAGGTAATTGGCAAAAAGATAATTGGGAATTTTCCCAAATGACAACTGACAACTGCTTTCCTAACAACTGACAACTGACAACTGACCCAAAAATGCTATAACAGCAATATTGCGTTAAAGGACAAAAATTTCGTGCTGAAACTTTACGGCCCAGGTCGCAGCAGGGCCTCAATTGTCAAGTGGTATCTAGAAGAAATAGCGGTTCCCTACGAATTGCGTCACCCTATTCAGAAAACACCAAAAACCAATAGTTTCAGCCTATCTCGCTCTAGATTCTAGACTGTTTCTAGTTAGTCAACGTGTTTACGTCGTTTCAGCCGTTGAGCTAGCTTATTTTGAAGGGAATATTCTCTAGACAAATTCTAGACAGTAGGGAGGGAGCGATATTTGCGATCGCTCTGTAGGCCTCAACTCAAAATCGGGTTTTTCAATGGTAATTGCCATTTTAAAATTTACTTTTTGGGATTTAGGCAAAAAAATACCCGCTATCTGCGAGTCTTAGCCTTCATTTTCACAAGTTGGCGGCTACAGTTGGCGGCTACTTGTGAACAAGCTAACCTACCGACACCACACTGTATTCGCACGGCTACCCAATGGTCGTAAATTCTCGTTGCCTTTGTCGATCGTCATCAGTTAAGGTAACAGGCTACCCAGCATATCCAAAATTGCTTCTACGTCCGCTAGGTCGCATTTAGACTTTTTGCGCTTAGCTTTCAATTGGTTGAGTAAGACAGCAGCATCAGGTAAATCACTTGTGTCAAATGATTTTCCATTATCTAGCTGTCGAGCTATAGTCAGCACCCGATCTGCTAGGACGATCGGTACTCGGATGGTTTTGGTTTTCCCGTGTTCCCATTTACCCTCATAATGCTTGAGGTTGGCTAAGCTAGCGTCATTAATGTTTTTAGTCATTTCACTTGTGTCATGTGATTTACTATTAATAGGTTGGCACGGATGCTTTCGTTCTGTCAAGTATTTAATCACGTGACACAAGTGACTAGGGGTAGAAAGTTAGACTTTAGGGAGCTAAAACCAAAAAAACTACTACAGCTTGCGTAAATATGCAAGAGTCACCAAGTCCGATGCCCCCACAGGAATTGACACGATCACTTTTTCGCCTTCAAGCTGGATGTAATAGTCGGTTTCCGTTGCACCAAACCCGATATCAGTTATCTCGCCATTTTTACCCTGGTACTCCCCTTCTGAGGAAATTTCCACTGAATCACCAATTACAAAGCGCGGTTGCTTTGTCGTCGCAGCAGCGATATCTTTCAATACTCGGATAGCTGCTATTTCTTTTTCACTAAGGCTTTTTTTGTAAAAACCTCGGATTTGGAGAGAGGAAGCAGCAACATGACTCGAAACTTCTTTTGCATCCTCCCAGCTACCTTTGGCTATTGCCCCTCGCATCCGGTCGGCTAGTTTTTCGCCACGAAATTTAGCTTGGGCGGTTGCAGGACTTAGTGCAGGACTCTGCAGCACTTCTGCAGGACTTGTTACAGGACTTAAACCCTTGTCTTGTAAAGGGTTTGCAGGACTTGCAGGACTTGATTGGGTAACTTCTTTTACTTCTACTTTTTTCTGGTTTTCCTGGTTTTGGTTTTCCGGTTCACCCTCTGTTTTTTCGGTGATTTCACTTTCTGCCAAAATGTTTGGGGATAAGTCCTGCAAGTCCTGCAAACCTATATCCTGTATGGGCGGAAGTCCTGCACTAAGTCCTGCAGAAGTGCTGCAGAGTCCTGCACTAAGTCCTGCAGAAGTGCTGCTAGTGCTGTTGGAAGTCCTGCAAAGCGGTGCTAGTTGTTGGGAGTAGGTAGGGTGATAATCATTTTTACCCCTCAACCTTAAACCGACAAAGGTGACGTGCCGACCACTACGATCGCGAACGACTGGCAGGTGCAGTTCAGTGCAAAGTTTCTCAAGCCCCGGTGAAAAAGTTGTCAGGCTCATCGCAGGTTTTTTAATTTCTTCGCAAAAATATTTATAACTATCAAACAGATCGCCCGCACGGGTTTGTGCGTCGTCCTCGACAATTAGCTCCATCTCGAAGAATGCAGCGAGGCTGTCCATCCGTACCTTCATATCCCATTCAGCAGCCTTGAAATCTGCAATCTCAGCATCGCCGATACCCTGAATTGCCTGCTTTACTTCACCGCTGGGGAGTGAAAGCGCGATCGCAATTAGCGCACCTATTTCCGGATCGAAGCTGGCTTCCATCTCAGAATTGCGTAAAGCTTTTGGGATGGCATTTTCAAAGTTGACCAAGCATAAGCGTCGCTCTAGCCCTGTGGTATTGCCCATGAATATGGGGTCATTGCTACAGATGAGAAGTAGTCCATAAAAGTGTGAGTTTGCTGCTGGCTGGTACACTTCCCGATAGTTGACGCTATCCCCACCAGTTAGCCGGAGGATGGAGTCAACCCCCACAGGTTTACGTTCATCACCAAAAACTACTAATTGCTTGTCAATAATGCTTGCGAGTGTCGAGCCGTCCTTTAAGCTGTCGAGGCTGCAAGGTTGGGTATTTCCTTTCCCTACTACTTTTTCCATCAACCGAGCACACGTACCTTTGCCGGAACCCGGAACCCCGATAAAGTGAACAAATTGCTGATACCCGTAAAAACTGAACCGAAGACAACTGTTGACCATTGCCAGTAGCTTGAATATTTTCTTGGTGTCACCCTGCATCGCCGTCTGGAAGAACTGATGGATATTGGGGCAATTTGCCTTTAACACTTCCAGAGGGGCGCTTAAATCGCCTGTTAGTGGCCGATAGGGAAAGGGTAAATAGGAAGTAAACCCCATGCCGGGTGAGTGTGGCTGAGTTGTGAGGGTATCGCCGTCGAGTACGCAATTCTCAAAATTGACGTATCGGGACTTATCCCACGTCTGCCAGTAAACTTCCCGCAGGTAACACTTGAGCATCTCAATAACGTTATTAACGTACTCAATCCCGCTGTAGTTTATGCCCTTTGCGTCCAACGTAGTGACAATCAGGCTTTTAAAGGGCCCTGGTTTTATTTTTTCCCAACACTTGCCAGTCCATCCCCGCCATGTTTGCTGTTCTTCGTGGTATTTCCAGTGGGGGCGATATTCTTCGGCCAGTTGTGCTGCAATCTCACGAGGGGTTGGTGTTTTTTTGCTCCTAGTTGTCGAGCTGGTGTCACTTGTGTCAGGCGATTCAACTACATTACTAGCTTTCATCAACACTGCCCTGAAGGTCTCAATCCCTTGACTATTGATGAAGTCATCCATCCCCTTGCCGTCCTCCGATCGCCAACTACCCGTAACCGATAGTACCTCGCACCCATAGGCTTTTAGGGCCTTAGTGAGGGTTTTTTCGGCACGGCGAACATTCTTTATGGTTTCCACCTTCTCAGGTGGATCGGAGTCATAAGAGATGATAAAGTTAAAACCCGCTTCCGCTAATCGTTTCAGCCCCGGTATCAAGTCGGGTTCACCTTTTGCTTTTGGGGTTAGGGCCATGTCAACTCCCATTACCGCTACCGTAGGGATATCCCACATACAGCCTTTTATTGCCTTTATGCACCCCTCGGTAATTAGCAGATAAGGTTTGCCATTTAAGGTAAAACACCGGGCTTTAAGTGCCTCTAAATCAGTCCAGTACGTTTCGATTTCTGGATGCTTGGCAAGGAAAGCATCATATTCACCCCTCGGAGTACGGTACTTAGGAAGCTTTCCGTCCTTTGACGGCCACGGGTCAATTGGTCGTAGTTGCAGTTGTTTGAGGTCGTGGGAATAAAAAACGATGCAAGGAGATTTTGCATCATACCCCAACAATACCGAGGCTTTCGGGATATCAGCACTCCCACAGTTTGCATAGATCCAATCCAAGGGAAGCTTGCGCTCGGTTCTCAGGTAGTCCTTGTCAGCGGCATTGAGTAAAGATTTGTTGCGAGTAGCGACAACAGTTTGAGAAATAGATGATACACTATCCATAGCGGTTGTTCCCATAAGTAAGGTGGATAACCGCTATCCCTAGTGTTTAGCTAGTGAATTGATGCCGAGATATACCCTTCCGGCAAGGGGACTTTCTAGAAAAAGTCTAGAAAATAAGTTAAATTTGGTTCAGGTTTTTTAAGGTTCTTGGTGTCTCACTAGCTAACGCTACTTAGGGACAGCGAGAGCTTTTTTTGCCTGTGGGGTACAAGCGGGCAAATTCTGCTGTTGAAATTATAACCTACAGCCAGATGGCAAATATCCCACAAATAAAGCCTATACAACGTTATATTCTTTTCGGAACCCTATATGGTTTAGGAATATTTTCTCGTAATAACAGGTGTTTAAGCAAGTAAGTGCATTTCTGGGAGTTACCGCCTACAGTTGGCGGTAACTCTAGAAAATGAAGGTAAAAAGAAAAGCTAGCTTCACACTATGCAGATGATGTGACTCTAGCTTTTTACTCGTGACCTTCCCGCAATCGCAATTTAAAACTCAACTAACAAATCATTCAGCTCCAATCGTGTTGGCGGGAATTGCCCGCCCCGGTAGTGATGGATGAGCAACCGTTTGTAGGTAATGCCCGATTTTAAATCCCCGAAATGCTTAGCATAGGCGTAAAGCCCTAGCTCTTGCGCTTCGGCTACCAGCGCTATTTTGTCCTTTGGGGCGGTACGCCGTTCGACTACTTGGTAATGTTGGCTCATCCGCACGGGTTCCGGTAGTGGCTCATATGCCTTTTTTGCGATCGTATCCAAGCACGTTAATACCCGCATCACTGCGGTAGTTGCTGGCATCCACACGGCTAACTTGAGTACGGCCCGTGGGGGCAACAGGTAATTGAGGTGAGGCTTCCCTATCCAACAGATGCCCAGTACGGGTTCGGAGTGTTGTACAAAGGTTTCCGGGCAAGCAAACAGCCCGTCACTGGTGAGTTGGGCTTCAAAATTGCGGATAAGGCGATCGGTAGTGCGTGGCTCGACACCGTACAAACTATCTATCTGTTCCGGTAGCAGCACGGGAGCCTGGTAGTAGTGGAGCCACGATGTGTACCCCGTACCGATATCAATACAGGCAAAGGCTTCGGTGTGGCGGATGCTATCGAACACGGCATCCCGATAAGTAGCTAGACAAAATTAATTACATAGTTTTCTCCAAATTCTTTCAGGATTTTTTCCACAGAGGTAACAAAAGTACCCCAATTCTTGTAAGCAGATATCTCAATCCATTCATACTTAATAAACCGCCATAAAATTTCAATTAAATTTAATTCTGGAGAGTAAGAAGGCAACTCAAAGAGAGTAATATTACGTTGTTTCCACTCTTCAAGTTTGTCAACAATAGCATCACTGGTATGAATAGAAGCTTGATCAGTGACAATCACCGTTGGCTTATCTACGGTGGGAAAAAAAGCATCAATACAGGCAATAACCACATCTGAATTAATACTTTGATATGAAATATAAGTTTCAAGATGGTTATTTCGATTCATAATTCCTAGTACATTTATTCGCTGACTACGACGACTAGGAATTGTTAAATATTCTCCGATTTCCTGCCAGCCATAGGGGACACAAGGAATCAAACAAAATCCCGTTTCATCCAAGTAATATAAATCAATTTTACCCTGTTCATCCAATTGCTTTAATTCTTCTAATTGCGCCTTTTTCTCTTGATATTCCTGGGCTGGAGGCGTTCCCGCCACTCCTTTTCGCATACGATGCCAACTCATGTTTAGAGTTTTTAG
>NZ_JAUBPT010000069.1:0-11755 GCF_036700905.1 Microcoleus sp. S13_C3
GGGGGAGAGGGGGAGAGGGGGAGAGGGGGAGAAATTAGCGATCGAGCTCATCAAGGGGGTGAGTAAAATCTAAAATGCACTGAATCCCCCAATCTAAAATCTAAAATCGAAAATCGAAAATCGACTCAATCCCCCAATCGAAAATCTAAAATCTAAAATCTAAAATTGATTTGGTTTTGCCCCAACCCCCTCACAGAGACGCCGATCGCGATCGCTCACATTAGGATTAGTTCTCAGATAATCGCCCACCCAGTCACAGCCCCTCACGAGCAAATCGTCAAGATCCAAATTCCACAAAATCACCCGATTATCCCTGCCCGCAGAAGCCAGAACCTTTCCATCCGGGCTAAAACTCACACTCATCACGCTATCCTTGTGACCCGTCAAAGTTTTCAGCAAAGTCCCGCTGCGACTCCAAAGCTTCACCTTATGATCGTAACTGCCCGAAGCAACCAACAAACCATCCGGGCTAAAAGCAACGCTAGTAACGCTGTCGCTAGAACCCTTCAGCAGCGTCGCCACCAAAGTCCCATCTACCTTCCACAATTTCACCGAATTGTCGTAACCAGCCGAAGCCAGCATTTTGCCATCAGGGCTAAAAGCAACCCCCAACACAAAACTGTTGTGAGCTCCTTCAAAAGTTCTCAGCAAACGACCGTCCCGATTCCAGAGTTTGAGAGTACCATCATCGCTTGCAGAAGCCAGCATCGAGCCGTCGGGACTGAAAGTCACCCCAGTCACCCAGCCTGTGTGTCCCGTCAAAGTCTTAATCAGCCTGCCGTTTCTAGTCCAGAGTTTCACAGTCTTATCCTTGCTAGCCGTTGCCAGAATCTCGCTGTCGGGGCTAAAACTCACGCTCATCACGCTGTCAGCGTGGCCGTCGAGAGTGAACAGCACAGAAGGCGAACACGGGAATAGCGGAGCCGAAGGACAAGGGAGAATATTATTCATGCCATCTTCTGTCAAACTCCACACCTTCACCGTTTTGTCGTAACTCCCAGAAGCAAGTAGCTGGCCGTCGGGGCTAAAACTGACGCTGGCGACTCTCTGAGTGTGTCCTTCCAAGGTTTCGAGCAAAACTCCCGTGCGACTCCAGAGTTTGATAGTTTTGTCCGTAGAAGCAGAAGCCAGCCTTTGGCCGTCGGGGCTAAAAGTAACGCCTTGCACGCGGTTTTGGTGTCCGTCGAGGGTTTTGAGCGGCACGTCATCGAGTCGCCACAGCCTGATAGTTTTGTCAAAACTTGCCGAAGCCAAGGTTTTGCCTTCCGGGCTAAAACTCACCTGAGTAACTCGATCGGCGTGTCCCTCAAAAGTTCTCAGTAAGCGACTCTCTGGTTTAATGTTGCTAGCATCGGTTGGGCGTTTGTCGCCAACACCAGCAAGACTCCAGAGTTTGACAGTCCCGTCTGCACTTCCAGAAGCAAGTGTTTGACCGTCGGGGGAGAAACTGACACCAAATACCCACCTGCTGTGTCCCCGCAAAGTTGCTAGCAGTTCACCTTTTTTTGCTGGTGTTGAATTTTCTGTTGGTGGGTGTTTGAGTGCAGCGATGCTCCAGATTTTTACCGTTTTATCTTCACCCGCACTGGCGATCGTTTCACCATCGGGGGAGAAACTGACGGTGTAAATTTTCGAGGGTTGTCTGTTTTCGCTGTGCCATAAATTAGCGATTAACTTACCGTCGGAACTCCACAGTTTCACAGTACCGTCATCGCTCGCCACAGCGATTATTTTGCCGTCGCGGCTGAAGCTTAGCCAATTTACGGGAGCAAATTGTTCGATCGTTCGCAGCAGCGTGCCATCGGTTTTCCAAAGTTTGATAGTTTTGTCTGTAGAGCCACTGGCGATCGTTTGACCGTCAGAACTAAAAGCAACGCTGGTAACGCTATTAGTATGCCCTTTGAAAGTTGCCAGTAAACTGCCGTCTGTTTGCCAAATCTTGACAGTTTTATCTAAACTGGCCGAGGCTATTATTTTGTTGTCGGGACTGAACGTGACACAGGAGACGCTGTTAGTATGACCTTTGAAAGTTGCCTGCAAACTGCCGTCGCGCCGCCAAATTTTGACTGTTTTATCTACACTGGAAGAAGCTATTGTTTCACCGTCTGGACTGAAGCTAAGACCCCAAACTACATCGCCGTGTCCTTCCAAGCGGTTGCGTTCTTTAACTCCATAAACTGCCTGCTGGAGGGCAGCAGAAATCAGAATTTCGGTGTCTTTGAGAGTAGACATTTGTTGGGAGTGTTCGATGTGTTTCCACTTTTTACCAGCTCTCAAACTTTCCATCATGGCGTCAAATTTGTTGTTTGAGAAATAAAGTGCTTCTGAAGCGGCTGTCAGGGTACTGATTTCGGCTCGCTGAGTTTGAGCGACAGCTAGCTGTTTTTGACCCACAGCCCGCCACCAAAAATTTACGGCGGCGATGGTGGAACTGGTGAGCAGCATGACGCCTATCACTGCTAATCCCAGCAGTTGTTTGAGAAAAGTATTGGCTCGGTAGAGCTGTGCTTGACTCATTTTTTTGTCTGCTTCTGCTTTGTGCAGTCTCGCTTCTAAGCCGAATCTTTGGCGGATCGGTCGCACTAAATAGTCGTGTACCAATTGATAGCGGTCTTCGGGGGCTTCTCGTAGCAGAAATAGCAAACCGTGACCAACTAAAATGTCTAAAATTAAGTCGAGGTTGTCGGTTTTCTTTTGTCGGCTTTCAGGGTATGCAGCGAAGTGTCGCGGTAGGGGAATTCGGTTTCTGCCGATCGCCGATAATTCGGTTTCGCGGGTCTCGGCTGGCTGCGAGCCTGTAACTAATGAGAGTTCGTGTTTAGTTTTTATCAGTCTAACGCCTCTTTCATCTGTCAGGGAAAACAAGATTTTCCAAGCTGCGTCTTCGTTAACCAGGCCACAGTCAGAGATGACTCTTTCGAGCGATCGTTTCACTAATTCCGCTTTGGGATTGTCCCCCAATTGCTGGTAGTGTGCTAGACTGGTAATACCTTCTTCTTGCAGTTGCGCTCCTACTACCTGCAATTCGATTGGTCGCACTTCTTGCAGTTCGTCTGCTAAATCTTCTACGAAGGCATCGATCAGTGCCGGCTCTAAATAAAATTCCGCCCGTTCTGTTAAGTGTCCGATGACAGCCCGCGCGTCTTTGATAGAAAAACTCCGCAGTTGGTAGCGGATACTTTTGTCGAGAATATTATTGTTAATAGCGTCCAGATTAGGGAAGCGATCGCAATCTAGTAAGTAGTGCAAATAATCTTCGCGCAAGCACAGAATGATCTTGACATAAGGCAAGTTCAAAAACAAACGCAAAAAATTATAAAAAAGTTGTCTTTGTGCCACTGAAGTCGAAACAAAGAAAAACTCTTCAAATTGATCGAAAATCAGCACAGTCAACAAATTATTTGTGGCATTTTCGCGCAACTGCTCTATAATAAAAGAAGAGACTTCCGAGCTGCGAGCCGGAATAAGCGAGCAACTTCTTTTGTGGATTTCCTGTAGTCCTTTGGAGATTAATTTACTTTCCTCTTCGGCTTGTTTGTCGTACAGTGCGCTGTTCAAAGCATTTTCTAACTCCACCAGCCAGTCGGTGTAAACTTTGACTACTACAGGCAATGTATCCCGCGCGCCCGGAGTAATATTTTTCAAAGCTGGTACTAAGCCGGCATTGACTAGAGAACTTTTCCCGACTCCGCTGGGCCCATGAATAATAGTTAATTTATGGTCGTCCCTGCTAATTCTTTCTAGCAAGCTATTGATATCTGTTTGGCGCGAGTAAGCTGTCATGGAGGCTGCGATGGCAGCTTGGTTTTGAGCTGAGGGGCCTGAAGGATTGACCGCTTGGCGCTGCTGCTGCAATTGGCTGGCTCCGATAAAAGCTCTAAATCCGTATTGATATTCGATCGAACGCTGGGTTTTTTTAATCCGAAACGCTTTAAGATACTCTCCCTGCTCGAAATAAACCGCTTGCAATTCCGTCAAAATATCGATGTAAAGTCGGGGGTCGTACTTCGGCTCGCTTTGAGATTGAGCCAACTCCAAAGAACGAACCGCCGCTTCCCACTGGCCTAGCTGCCGCAAACTTCGGGCTAAAAGTAAAAGATACGAACTCCTGTCGGATTTAGGATGTTGGATTTTAGATTTGGGTTCGTTACTTAACTCGTTAGGGCCGAGAAATTCTGGATAATTTCCCTCAAACCCCAATCTCAAATCTTCAATCAGCAATCTCAAATCATTAGGCGTTTGATCCAAAATCGCCAAAGCCAACTCGGCTAGCTGGCGGGCTTGACTCCACCTCGACTCTTGCAGGGCAACTTCAGCCAAAAAGCCGTAATCTTGAGCTAGTTGGCTGGGAGTACCGTAAGTGAAGTGCAACTGCAAAGAATTTTCAGCTAATGCTTGCAACTCTCCCCAAGCTTTCAGGCGCTGCAGCACTTCTCCGAGGTGTGCTGTCACCTCAGCTACCAATTCGAGGCGTGAGGCAAGGGAGAAAGCGTTTCTAGATTGTTCCAGGCTAATCCAAGCTTGTTCCCAGTGCTGGCGGTTGGCAACCGGGTTTCTGGCTGCTTGCAAGCGGTGACACAGGGCTATGTGAAACAGCACGATGCCTTCTCTCTCTAAAAATAAAATATTGGGGACAGGATTCGACAAGGAGGGGAAGGTTTCTGGGTTTTCGGAATTTTCCAAGTTTGCCAGTTCCCAGTTGCCCGTTTGCTGCTGCCAAAATGCTAAACTTTCTTGGTAGTGAATTAAGGCTGTTTCGGTTTGATCGCTGACATAGTAATCTCGACCGAGAACGAATTGCAGGCTGGCTTTGAGGGCGGGTTCTAATTCTTCACCGCGATTTTGTAAATCTCTTAAAGCTAATTCTAGTTCTCGGCGTGGCAAAGAGCCGATCGCCAAATCGAAGGTATTGCCCGGACTCAATGGCGAATACGAGTGGACATCTGATTGTCGTGGGTTTTGGGATCCTGAGTTAAAAGTTAGAAAGCGTTCTCCGGGGCTGAGTTCGCGCTCCATGTCGCGTTTTTCGCACTGGGTGTCGCAGGTCTCACAATTAGCGATGGTGCTGACGTTGCTGCTGGCGAGTTCTTGATTAAGTTCGCCTATTTTAAATATAGTATCGGCCCGCCTAGCGAGGAAATTAATTAATTCGTCAACGCCCATTTCAAATTTAATTGTGGCGGCGGCCCAACTTTTGAAATCCGGGGCCAGACGAATCATTTTGGTCACGATGTCATCTGTTACCCACAAAATCACTGGGCAGGAAAAATTTTTGCGAAATTCGTCTCGCACTTGATTGGTAGAAGCCATCAATTCGTCGATCGCTACTACTGTTTCTAAACCGAATACCATCAAAGCCGAGGCGGCACCCACAGGCGAGTACCCCTCGTGAAAAGTGCTTGCCTGCAGGGTCGTGTAGAGGGTTTTGACTGAAGGTGGCAGGACGATATCTTGAATTGGAACTGGGGACACTTCTCGCAGCCGCTGCGCTATTTGCTGCCGCAACTGCGCGTAGTTGCAACGCACCAAAATTAGCGAGAATTGGTGTTGAGACATTGTGATTGACCTGACCAGAGTTTTGAGCGATCGCTCGTTGTAGTTGGCAGTTTCTTGTACCTTAATTAGATCGGTCATGCGTGCACCTCTTTTGCATTAATCAATTACCTAACGCTCGCCAATCGTGACTGAAAGCGTATCTACTTAGACATCGCCGTCTCTGTCTCACGCTTTATCTCTGTATAAATACGTAGTTTTCCGTACTTGTCCTATCAATACTTACATATTTATTAGATCCAATGTAAAGATATCATACCTCTCAATCTCATAGAATGCTAGACTTGCCAATAAAAATTTAAGGTTATCTTAGATTTTTTGATTCAGGTATATATAAAGGACTACAGATCGTAAATAGCCAACCGCTAAGTTTATCCTCATAAGGACTACTAGCTATTAGTAAACAACTCCCATATATCTGTAGCAGGCATTTAACACAACAGCCAAAACAATTGTCGTCCGGGATGGAATTATGTGAAGTTAAGACCAACAGGTAAAAACAGACATCGGGGGTCTGACATTGCAGATATGAGAGTTGAGAGTGGGCAAAGTCCTTAGTGGCGGCAAAGTTTTACACCCCACATTCCGCAGTTCTTAACATAGTCAAAAATATGTTGACGAGAAAACGTCATCCTAGGAATTTAATTGCCAACATATTCTCGATAATTAATGACTATTGATAACAAGAAACACTCCTTAATAAAAACTCATATTTCTACATATCAGCGTGAGGCTTGTAGACAAAGAATTACAGCCATTTCTTACCAAAAAATCCCCAATTAATGTTAAGACCTGCGGAATGTGGGTAACACGAAAATAACGTTCACCGCCTATAGCCAGCATTCAACAGAAATCAGCCAGTGGCAAAAACCGCTGGCAGATTTCTGTATTGGATTCTAAGATTTCGGAGTTTTGAGAGATGAATTTTCCGTTAAATACTTTCTAAGTCCCTCGTGGTTAAGGGTTCTTAGAGTCGCGAAGCTATCTCAAAAATCCCAACTATTTTGCTTCAGTGCGCTGCAGCCACTCCTTATATTTTCTGGTTTCTGCTAGGGCTGGATTAATCCCAAACCAACGACCTTCTTGATCGCGGTATTCAAAGACAAACATACTTCGCAATAAGATTTGAGATTCTTCTTCACCGGTGACACTTTGTCGGCTGACGACTTGAAACAGCAATTCCCATTCCATGTCATTGATGGCTCCCAAAAGGTCATCGCGATATTCTTGAATGACGCTTTCGAGGCATTCGCGAGAGAAGGGAGGGTCTTCGTGCTGCAAACAGCTATACAAAAGCATCAGTAGATTGCGAACGTGACCGCCACTAATCCGACAAAGCCGATCTAAAGTTTCGGGAGAGTCAAATACCTGGGAAATCAAATCAAGGCGTTGATGGGGAGCAACTTTCGGGAAACCTCTAGCTAATACTAGCTGCCGCAGCAGTGCCATTCCTTCGAGGTGGTCTTCGCCCGATCGCACTTGCACTGGTACCATCGGCATCACCTTGGGCTTGACTCCAAATCGACTGGCGAGGCGGCCGAAGTCGTTGGAAAAAATCAAAGTCAGGGGAATCGTGTAGACGACGTGGCAATTGAGTTTTTTCAACTGTTCGCCACGGTCTAAAAACAGGTATTCTGGCTGGGTGCGTCCGCTGGGTTTGAGGGAGGCATCGAGGCGATCGAGGTTGTCAACGATGACTGCGAGTCCTTTTTTGCCTTGGTGCTTGAGTTCGGCGTTAGCTTTGTTGAGGAGTTCTTCGTTGATGGACTGCAAGATGCTGTTGGTGCGGGGTTCGAGATATTGCCTGAGTTGCGATCGCAGTTTGGGAGAGTCTTTCGTTTTAGCCGTAACTTTAGCAATGCCTATAGATAACTCCGCTTCCGCTGACAAATCTATGGGAGTCTGCAAAAATTCTGCCACTTCTGCAAACAGATTTGTAAAATAGCTCGGTCTGAGTTTGATTTTAGCGGATTCCATAGTTTCGCTGACTTGGCGCGCAATGCTCAGCAAAATATCGCTGATATCTACATCACCCATGTCTAAGTCTTGGGAAGACTCGAAGTAAACGACGCAAAAACCCTCTTGTTCGAGCTCAGCTTTGAGTCGAAACAATTCCGTAGATTTGCCACACCCGATATGTCCTGTAAATAGCTGACAGGTTGGCTGGTCAGGGGAGATGCGGGTAATGGTTCGCTGTAAAGATTCAATGATTTTGCCGCCCCGCACGGAACCAAAATCAATGTAGTATTGATAATCCCCTGGGTCTCCCGCAACAAGGGTCTTGCTGGGGTTGCATGCTTTATAGAATCTGTCTAATTCGAGTGCGATCACAATTGAAGCCGAATAAAAGTTAAAAAGTTAATCGAAAGTCTAAACTTTCTTACTTGAGTTTAGTTTGATTTGTAACCTTTTGCCCTGTGGGGTAATGCCCTAAATACCCAAAGAACCTTTATCTGGTAAGGGGTTTTCCCGGCGCTGGAATTGGGAACTTTTAATTAATAATTTTTTATTACTTAGCGGTATCCGTGATATTACTGATATTGGCCGGAGTCTGGGTAAATTTGCGGGGATCTGGTTAAATGGTAGGGGAAAACAAGGCTCAAGAGACCGAGATTAAACAGTTTGGAATTTGTGCTAATCCTTAATTACTATATTGTCAAGACGTAGATGGCTAGTTTTGGAGCGGTTTCTCAAACAGAGTTAGGGCGCAGGCGCCAAAAGTTGCGGCAGCAGAGGCGCGCTCGATTGGCGGCTGTTGTGTGGCAAATGCTGGCAGCAAGCGCGATCGCCGGGGGTTTGCTGTGGTGGATTGGGCAGCCGGCTTGGTTGATTGCCCGATCGGAACAAGTGAAGGTGGAGGGCAATCAGTGGCTATCGGATAAGGCGGTGCGGTCTTTGGTGCCGCTGTCTTACCCGCAGTCGCTGTGGGGGATTCAACCGCAGGCGCTGGCCGAAAAGCTGGAGTCAACCGGGCCCATCGCTAAAGCGAAGGTGACTCGTAACTTGTTTCCGCCGAGTTTGACTATAGAAGTGGCAGAACGCCTGCCAGTGGCGGTGGCGCAGCCGACGGCGGTGTTGAGATCGAACAGTGACAAGGAAAAAGTGGGGTGGCTGGACGCTCGCGGAGGTTGGATGCCGTCGGATAGTTATACTGCTGTACGATCGCAGAATAGTTCGATCGGGCCCGGCAGCATTCCGGGAAAGCAGCCTCAGCGTTCTTTGCCAACTTTAAAAGTCATCGGGCCTTTGGAACAGTATCGCGCCTCTTGGCCGAAGTTTTACGAAGGACTCAGCGGCTTGACGGTGAAAGTGTTTGAGATTAATTGGCAAAACCCGAACAACTTGATCTTGAAAACAGAGATCGGTACCGTACACTTAGGGCCGTACAGTTCCAAGACTGCGGAGCAACTTAAGGTTTTAGACCGAATGCGACAATTGCCAAAACAGCTAGATTCAAGCAAAATAGCCTACATTGACTTGAAAAATCCTGCTTCGCCGATCGTCCATTTGCCAGAACTCCCCGGCAGTTTGGACAGTTCAACTCCCGCACCAACTCGCGCCCAGAATTGATCCTCTGTCAACAGAAGGTAGAAGGTATCGATCGATAGGCAGAATTTTTGCCCATCAGGATCTATAGGCAGGGCTTGCAATCAGCACAGTTTTTGGATAGCGCTCCGCGTCTGGGGCTAGTATCCATTTTTTTTCCTTCTGCCTTGCTTACAACTGCCTTAATCCGGTCAAGTACCTGGATGGCGTCAAGCGAGGTCTGGGCTAGCGAGGTCGGCCAAATCCGAGATTGCTAACATTAAGCATCGATCTGTGTTAGTTTTTCGCGCAACTTAGCCTATAGTTGATTGTGAATTGGCGTTTAGTTAACAAGCTCTAATCTACCATCCCCGACTCTAATGAAGCTTAATAATAGACAGGGGTCTGACCAAGACAGTCCCCCTTCGGAAGAAGTAAAAAATTTTCCGGTGGCTGCAGATTCCGCCAATCCCTTTAGACGCAAGTCTGGTTATGTAAATGTAGATAGTATTGATATCGATCCTATGGTCAATCCCAAAGACATAATGCCCAGCAGTGCTGCCAAAATCAAAGTAATTGGCGTCGGCGGCGGTGGGGGCAACGCCGTTAACCGGATGATTGCCAGCGAGGTTTCTGGTGTCGAGTTTTGGTGTGTGAATACAGATTCCCAAGCTCTGGTTCTCTCAAATGCTCCGAAACGCTTGCAAGTCGGACAGAAGTTGACGCGCGGTTTGGGGGCGGGGGGCAATCCGGCGATCGGTCAAAAGGCTGCGGAGGAATCTCGCGACGAGGTTGCTAATGCTCTGAATCATGCGGATTTGGTATTTATCACGGCCGGCATGGGCGGCGGTACCGGCACGGGCGCGGCTCCGATCGTGGCTGAGGTCGCTAAGGAAATGGGCGCTTTGACTGTGGGCATAGTGACGCGGCCTTTTACATTTGAGGGACGGCGGCGCACCAGCCAAGCTGAGGAAGGGATTGCGGCTTTGCAAACCCGCGTGGATACGCTGATCGTAATTCCTAACGACAAGCTGCTGTCTGTGATTTCGGAACAAATGCCGGTACAAGAGGCTTTTCGAGTTGCTGACGATATCCTGCGCCAAGGGGTTCAGGGTATTTCTGACATTATTACTATTCCCGGTTTAGTGAATGTGGACTTTGCTGACGTGCGGGCAGTAATGGCTGATGCGGGTTCGGCTTTGATGGGCATCGGTGTGGGTTCTGGCAAGTCGCGGGCTAGGGAGGCTGCGATGCAGGCTATTTCTTCGCCTCTGCTGGAAGCTTCGTCTATTGAGGGCGCTAGAGGTGTGGTGTTTAACATCACGGGCGGTACTGACATGACGCTGCACGAGGTGAATGCGGCGGCTGAGACGATTTACGAGGTTGTCGATCCGAATGCCAATATTATTTTTGGAGCGGTGATTGACGAGCGGCTTCAGGGCGAAATTAAGATTACTGTGATCGCTACTGGTTTTTCGGGAGAAGTTGCGGCGTCTCCGCCTCCGGGGCGGACACAAAATGTTAATGCTCCTTGGCGGGCTGCAACTGTGCCGGTGACTCCTGCTCAACAAACGCCCGATCCGAAAGCGAAACCGCCGCAGGATTTGGGATTGGATATTCCTGAGTTTTTGCGTAACCGTCGCCCGCCAAGATGATTTTAGATTTTAGATTTTGGATTTTAGATTGGGGATTTGGCGATTTTGGATTTTAGATTTGGGATTTTAGATTGGGGATTTGGCATTGAATCTCCACTTTCCCATCTAAAAAATCGAAAATATCGAGCATCTAAAATCTAAAATCTAAAAAATCTAAAATCTAAAATCTAAAATCTAAAATTTCCAGGGTTTGGCCTGGTTCGGGTTCGAGGAGTTGGGTGGAGAGTCCCGATTTTGCTAGTAAATCGCGAAATTCGGGGATGCTGCCGATCGATCGCACTAACATTGGTAAAATGCCTGTGGCTCGGATGTCTCCCGCCGCTGTAGGCAGAAAAAACCGAGGTTTCAGTGTTTGGGCGAGGCTGAGGGCTTCAGAAGGGCCGATGATGACTTGTCCGAGGAAGGGGAAGATTTGACCGATGACTGGGGCGATGGCTACGTCTACTGCGTCTATTTTCTGTTTGACTTTTTCTAATGGTGGTAGGTGCGGTTCGTAATAAAGTGTCTCGCCACTGCTTAAATCTTTGAGCAAATAGCCATTTTCTTCTTGTCCGGGCCCGATTTCGGCTCCGGGTACGGCAGTAATTTGTAACTTTTCTTTAAAATTTAATTCTTGCCAATTTGCTAAAGATGTGATATTGGTGTAGCCTAAACTGCTGAGGACTTTGGCGGCGGTGGGTGAGGCGATCGCGGGAATTGTGCGATCTAGCTGTTCGAGTGTTGGTCTGTGACAGTGGTCGTCTAATCCTTGGGAAATCAGGATGAGGTCGATCGGCGGTAAGGTGCTGGGAGTGAAGGCGACGGGGGTGTTGTGGTAGGCGGTGAACAGCCAGGGTTGACCGTAAAATACGAGGGGATCGACCAGCCAGGGATCTACGAGGATGGTTTGACCGGCGATGTGGAATATCCAAGAGTTGAGGTCGATTCGGGTGATTTTCACAGTGGTTTGCAATAATTCTTTACAATTGGTTTAATCATAGCTAATTTTGTTTGGGGAATTTTAACCGTTTCGGAAGCACAGG
>NZ_JAUBPT010000069.1:11855-40172 GCF_036700905.1 Microcoleus sp. S13_C3
CGGGACGCCCGTGCCACGGGGAAGCACAGGCGGGACGCCCGTGCCACGGGGAAGCACAGGCGGGACGCCCGTGCCACGGGGAAGCACAGGCGGGACGCCCGTGCCACAGATATGATTGGGATTTGTCTGGTTCAAGTTGGCGTTTATCTGGGGTGGAAGAAGATGATTAAATCTAGGATTCCTGTGGCTTTGACTGTGGCGGGTTCTGATAGTGGCGGCGGGGCCGGGATTCAGGCGGATTTGCGGACTTTTGCGTTTCACTGCGTGCACGGTACGAGTGCTTTGACTTGCGTGACGGCTCAAAATACTTTGGGGGTGACGCGGGTGGATGCTTTGTCTGCTGAGGCTGTGGCGGCTCAAATTGAGGCGGTGGTTGGGGATATTGGGGTGGATGCGGTTAAAACTGGGATGCTGCTGAATCGGGAAATTATGGCGGCGGTGGCTTCACAGGTAAAAGCTTTGGGAATAGGGAGTTTGGTTGTCGATCCGGTGATGGTTTCACGATCGGGCGATCGATTGATTGATGACGGGGCGATCGCATTTTTGCGGGATGTTTTGATTCCAATGGCTGCTGTCGTGACTCCCAATCGGTTTGAGGCGACTATTTTGAGCGGTTTGCAGATTGTTTCTCTAGACGATATGCGATCGGCGGCGCAACAGATTTACCGTTTGGGTGCGAAAGCTGTTTTGGTGAAAGGCGGTGGGATGGCGGGAGATTTGCGGGGAATTGATGTTTGGTTTGACGGTACGCGGTTGGATGTGTTGAAGACTGAGACTGTTGATACTGGGAATACTCACGGGACTGGTTGTACTTTGAGTGCTGCGATCGCCGCTAATTTAGCATTAGGTAAAGATTTATTGACGGCGGTGACATTGGCTAAGGATTATGTTACTACTGCTCTCAAATATGCTTTGGATATTGGGGAAGGCCAAGGGCCAGTAGGTCATTTTTTCCCGCTTTTACTGAAATAAGAAGTCATTGGTTATTGGTTATTGGTTATTGGTTATTTATTTGTTGCTCGCTTGGGCCTGCTAATAACCAATAACAACTGTCAACTGTCAACTGTCAACTGTCAAGTGTCAACAATCAGTTAATTTCTTAATTTTTCAGGCGAAAGAGCGATCGCCACCAAGTCTTCGATTTTCTTAATATTCGGATCGCCCGCTAAATAACCAATCCCTCGGTGCAAGTGCAGCCGAAATTGTTTGGCTAGAGTTTCTTTTTCTGTGCCTAAATTGTCTTGGTGACACCGCTGCTTGAGGGCAATTATCAAGATATCGGCCATGTCGCCGCCGAAGACATCCCAGCTTAATTCGACGTTGCTGTCGCTGGGAATTGGTACTGGGGATGGAATGCTGGGTTCGGCGAGCGATCGGCAAAATCCCCACCTGCATAGAATATTCCACTGATCGATTTTGGTCGATCGTTTCAGTTTTGATAGTTGGTCTTTGCCTGTTTGGGAGAGGCGGATGCGATCGAGTGGTGGTTCCATGAGTTTGAGATTGTTTGGTATATTGTAAACAGTGTTAATATTGGGGAAGCAAAGCCTCTAGATAACCCGAAATAATTAACATTTTTTTACACGGCGCGACTTGATTAAATCGGTTTTTTTTGGTATTCTTATTTTAGTAGGATTTATCCTTAATAATGGGATGGTGGCAAAAATAAAATTTTCGCAACCATCCCATTATGATATATATACTACCGCAACTCCCCAGCAAAGTCAAGGGGGTTGCGGCTATTTTTTAGCGCAAATTTTTATTCCCAGAAGTAACCTTTTTCGACGGTGGTTTGGTGTTTGGCGGAGTCGTATTTGAGGAGGTAGCTGTGGGCGATCGCCTCTAATTCTTGGAGTTTTTCGTATTCTACTTTTCTAATTTCCGTGTCGGTAGAAAGCAGGATGACTTGGTGGCTGGCCGAGGGGAAATAGCGTTCGACTAGGTTGTTTCTGTGGGAGGAGTCGAGGCGGCCCAAGGGAGTGTCGATCGCCACTGGCAATTGTCTCCCGGATACTCTAGCCAATCCCCACAAAAAGGCGATCGCCAGCAATTGTTTTTCCCCGGCAGAAAGTCGGTGTTTGGGTACCGGTTTGCCTTCTGGATCGTAAATGGAGAGGCTAAATGTTTGAGTGTCGATCGCAACTCTGTGCACGAGGTCAGTTTTGTGCAACAGGTACCGGAAACAGTCGGTAATTTCTATTTCGAGTTTGTTGAGTTTTTTGAGGGTGAGTTTTTCTTTAAAGAGTTTCAGGGTAGCTTGGGCTTTGGCGATGGAAGCGATGACGTGTTGGCTGTTTCTGATGGTGATGTATTCGCTGCTGTAGTTTTCTAGTTCTTTTTGGTTTTTGGCTAATTCTCTCTCTAATTCATCGACGCGGCGGTTGGCTGATTCCAAGGCTGCGGCTGCGATAGCGACTGCTTTTTGGGCTTTCCTGACCTCTTCTTCTAGTTTTTCGTAGGCTTCGGGGGAAGCTGCGGCTGCGAGTTCTCTGTCTGTGAAGTCAATTTCTGATTCGATGTTTTTGATTTCTTCTATTTGGTCGCGGGCTAGAATTTGCTGGGCTTTGATTTGGTAGCTAAGAAGGTTTTCTAGTTGCTGGATGCTGTTGTTGTCGGCGTTCATCCAGGGCGGGGCGTCTGTTCCGGCTTGCTGTTCTAGTTCTTGGTTTTCTTGGCGGATGAAGTCTTGAATTTTATCTAGCTGTTGGGGATTTAAGGAGATTTCTGCGATATAGTTGAGAAGGCGATCGCTTCTTTGTTTGATAAGATTTTGGGCAATCTTTGCTTGCTGCTGGCTGGCTTCTGTTTCTGCTTGAATTTTTGCTTCGGTTAGCAAGGGCGAAATTAAGGCTAGTGGTAGCGTATTTGATGCTAATTCCATCATGGATTGACGGGTTTTTTCGGCCTGATTCCTGTAGTCGTTTAGCTGTCTGTCTAGTTGACTGCGATCGGCGGCAATTTTCCCGCCTTGATAAATAAATTTGTCTGATGCTTGTTGCTGATGTTTTTGAGCTTTATCTAATTCGTTTTTAAAGCTGGCTTGTTCTTGCTTAGCTAAGTCTATTTCATCAGTAATTGTCTTAAAAGTTGCTTCGATTTTCTCTAAAGCAGCCAAGTCTTTTTTGCCAGCAATTTCTTTCCGCTTGCGGCCGGCTAATATTTCTAAATCGACGGCGAGGCGTTCTGCTAATTCTAAACCTAAAAGAGATTTAATCGCCCCGACGACAAACTCTGGCGGTGTTTCGAGTTCAGCCAGTTCTTTTACTTGTTCGCCGTCAAACAAAAATAGGTTGGATATTCCAACTGGCAAAAGGGTTTCGATGTATTCGTCCCAGGTGTTAGTAATTGCTTTGTCCGACCACCAATCGCTGACTATCTCGCTGTATATGAGAATGCTTAAGGTGTCTTTGATGTCTAATTTTTTCCAGTATCTAACTATTTTGAATTGAGTTAATTTGTCGTCTTGGACTTGTTCAAATGTTAGTTCGACACGGGTATCTTCTAATGGGGGAGTGTGGCGGTTGACGCATTGATTGAGAAAGTCGCTGTAGCTTAAATTGCCTCTGGTGGAACATTGGGCGCGGCCACCGTAGAGGGCGAGGCGAATGCCGTCCATGAGGGTGGTTTTGCCGCCGCCATTCATGCCGCCAAATAGGATGACTGGGCAGGGATTTCCGTCTTTTTCGGGGCGGAGATTGATGGTTTGGATGCCTGCATAGGGCCCGAAGTTTTTGAGGACGAGTTCGAGGAATTGCATTGTAGATGTTGTTGAGATGGGATGAAAGTTGGTGGGTGCGATCGGCGTGTCCGACAGTCCGGGGTCGATGTGTGAGTCCGAGAGTCCGACAGGGATTGAAATCCCTGTCTCATAGCTGAAGTCCTCTGAAGAGGACTGAAGTTTGTGACTGTTGAATCTGGGTTTTTAGTCGGTTTTAACCGACTTTCGCTATGAGACGGGGATTTCAATCCCCGGCGGGCTTGTGGGTAAGCCCGATCGACTCGATTGGTTGAGCGGGGTCGATCTGTGAGTCCGAGAGTCCGACAGGGATTGAAATCCCTGTCTCATAGCTGAAGTCCTCTTGAAGAGGACTGAAGTTTGTGACTGTTGAATCTGGGTTTTTAGTCGGTTTTAACTGACATCTTGCAGCAATATCAATAAGAGGATTTTTCGTGGGGTCGGGCGGGTTTATAGAACCTATTTGCAAGCTTTAAGGCTGTTGGCGAACCCGCCCCTACGGCTAATTGAGAATGGTGCAATATCTCAGTTTTAACCGACTTTCGCTATGAGACGGGGATTTCAATCCCCGGCGGGCTTGTGGGTAAGCCCGATCGACTCGATTGGTCGATCGGGGTCGATGTGTGAGTCCCCCAGTACGACAGGGATTGAAATCCCTGTCTCATAGCTGAAGTCCTCTTGAAGAGGACTGAAATCGGCCATCGTTGAATTTCGCCCTTCAGTCGGTTTTAACCGACTTTTGCTATGAGACGGGGATTTCAATCACTCCTAGGATCTGGATGTAAACGCAATAGCTGGAGAACCCGCGAGTCCGAGAGTCGGCCAATGTTTTTCAATTAATTCTCTGCCGAATTCGGGTGCCACCGGGTGGGTGGATGGTCTTGCTCCGTAATTTGTTCTAAATGCGAATTGGTGGTTTTTTGCAAGTGATGTTCCTTTTGATTTATCACATAAGCGACTGCTGAGTCTAGTTGTTTTTGTCCTAAAGAAAATACTCCGTATCCTTCTTGCCATGAAAATTTATTGGGATTTTGCAAAGTTTGATTGAGATAACGGCTGCTGCTACCTTTAATATTTTTAACGAATTCAGCGATCGATTGGGTCGGAGGAATGGAAACTATTAAGTGGATGTGATTTTCTGTGCCGCCGATCGCATGAAGGATGCAATTGAGGGAGTCTGCTTTGCCGATGATATAAGAGTAAAGTTCGGTTTCTTTTGCGGCAGAGATGAGAGGCTGTCGCTCTTTTGTTGCCCAAACTAAATGATAGTACAGCCGCCACATTGCCATAAAGATTTTTCCTCCTAATTTTTTAGGTTAATTTATCATTTTGTGACCAAATCCGAGAGTGCGATCGGGGTCGATCGGCGAGTCCGACGATCCGACAGTCCCCCAGTACGACAGGGATTTCAATCCCTGTCTCATAGCTGAAGTCCTCTTAAAGAGGACTGAAATCGACGATCGTTTGATTTGGTTCTTCAGTCGGTTTTAACCGACTTTGGCTATGAGACGGGGATTTCAATCCCCGGCGGGCTTGTGGGTAAGCCCAATCTTGCAGAGGACAATCGGGGTCGAGAGTGCGATCGGGGTCGAGAGTGCGAGTCCCCGAGTACGACAGGGATTGAAATCCCTGTCTCATAGCTGAAGTCCTCTTTAAGAGGACTGAAAGCGGCGATGGTTTGATTTGGTTCTTCAGTCGGTTTTAACCGACTTTCGCTATGAGACGGGGATTTCAATCACTCCTAGGATCTTCGGGTTAGCCCGAGGCCCCAAAGCCCGATCGCCCGATCGACATTATTGACCTAATCTTTGCTATTTTCCTCTCCTGAATTGGGCGGTGAAAATTTAATATCCGCCCAAGATAGCTGTCTGCTTTGATTGCTGTTGCTTTCCAGTTCTTCTTTAAGTTTGGCAATATCAACGGTATCATTTTTGGCGGAACTGTTGGTTTGGGCGATCGCATCTTTGAATTGCTGAATTTTTTCCGTCGGATTTGTTTTAATATCTTCCACCGCTTTTTTTAAATTGCGTTGATAGTGGGCGTTGCCAATCGCTTCTTCCTTCGATCGCGAACTGGTTTCAAAGCACTTGTCCAAATCGGCGTAAATGCCTGTACGGCGGGGTTTCGTGTAGTATTGGCGTTCTGTATCAAGGAGTTTTGCCATCAATTCGAGGTGCATTTTGTCCTCGCTGCAAATCTCTTCGATCGCAGTCCATTCATCGCTACCGAGGAGTTTTCTTTCGGCGGCGGGACGGGAATCTTCAAAAGGTTCGCCCGTGACTTCTTCGTAAATCCGGGGTAAAGAGTCGTCGAATTCGTGCTTTTCTTCCAGCCAAATGCGGCGGATTTCGCTAAGTTCTTCTGGGGTAATTAAGGTGATGTCGCGCATTTCTAGGGGTGCGGTTTTGCGGATGTGGGTTTGTGCTTCCAAGACTCGTCTCAGCCAGTGTTCTCGCCAGAATTTGGTGTAGGGCCCTGGGATGGGTTCGACGGAGGTTGTGTCGTCGCCCATGTTGCGTTCAAACAGTTCTACTCTACCGTAGATGCGGCGGAAGTCTCTTTTTGGGCGATCGTCTTTTATATCTAATTCGTTACGAATATCGAGAAGAGGCTGCATCCATTCTTTTTCCTCATCATTTTGAATCATTGCCTCCATAGATTTATCTTTGTCAACCATTGTACATACCCAGCACCCAAAGCGAGAATCGCCGCAGCTAGGGGTAGAAGTATCGACAACTAAAGGACATTCATTGTCTGCTGTTGCACCTCGATACATGGCAAATAAATCTTTATTGTTATTTCCCCAAGGATTGTCCCACTGCATTAGATACAGCCAAACTTCATCATCACGCCAATCCTCAATAGGGGTATAAATTAAAGAGTTAGGTAAGCGACCATTAGGACTGAGACGATCGCGCAATCTACCTGCTTCATACTTTTTCATTGTTGCTGCACGTTTGCTGCTTTCAGCCTTGCGAGTACCCAAAACAACAATAGTTTCACCATGTACTCGAACTAAATCTCGGATAAATTGATTTACAGGCTGAATTTTCAGCCTATCTGTACACCACCGAAATCCATTGCGAGGCGCTGGATAGCCTTTACCAATTAAGCATACCCAGAATGTTTCTTTCACCTCTGGATGAAGCAGATGCGGGGAAACAGGCATTTTTTGCTCTTGAGCAAGTATCTTGAGCTTAGTTAAAGATTTACGTACCCAAGTCGAAATAATAGGATTTTCAGCGAAAGTATCCGTTGTAATTACATGGATCGTTTTTGTGCGTTTTTCGACCGGAAGTGCTGCGATTGCGTTCCAGATAAGCTGCAATACTGCGGTGCTATCTTTCCCGCCACTCCAACCGATTAACCAAGGTATAGCGTCTGAGCAGTATAATTCTTGAATTTCTTTAGTTAGCTCTTTTATCTCATCGAGTAACTCCTTAACTGTTCGCGGCGCAAATAATGACATCTGCTGAATTTCTATCACGTTTTAAAACTCCTATCTTGCTATTTTTTCAGTTTTATGATACAATCTGCTTGTTTGCTAGCATACTGATCCATGTGTCTTTGTTATTGGCCTTTTTGCACAATAGCATCCCTGGTTCACGTACCCTCAAAAAAGTTATAATAATTAAATAAGCTTTTACCCCCATTATGTCTGAAAACAACTACCCAGAGACTGATTCAAGCCAGAAACTTGAGGATGTTCTAGAGCCTTACTTTGCCAAGTATCACCGTCAGAAGTGTTATCCAGGGCTAACTTTTCAGCAGGGGAAGCGGAAGATGGTGCAAATAAATATCCCGGCTGATGACTTGCCTACCCTCCTCCAGGCCAAACCATCAACTGGCAACGATCCTGATTCTGGTAAAAACCGCCCAGAGATAAAGGGTCATGCTGAGGAAGTAAAACAATATATTCTTAAACGCGCTAGAAACGATCAACCCTGGATTTTGGGGACACTGACAGCAAATGTCGATCCAGAAAAGATTGACATTATAGAACTAGGTCGGGGGATTTGTCTAGTAGTTATTCATCGTGGTGTTAAGTTAGATATTACTGATGGACAGCATCGCAAGCGCGCTATTCACGAGTTAATTGAAAGTGCTGACGGCGAGTTAATAGGTGATAATGATTTCCCTATTACATTGGTTTTAGAGGAAGACTTTAACCAGTGTCAGGCGGATTTTCGAGATATGGCGCAGACAAGACAACTTGATAAATCCTTACTTTTGTCATTCGGTGAGTTTGAAGGTAGGGTTGGTATTACCAAAAACTTGCTTGAAAAAGTTTTAATGTTTCATGGAAAAACAGATAAAATCAAAACTAATCCCGACAGTAAAAGGAAACTTATATACACAACTAATTTTATAGCAAAATTGGTGAGTTGTGCGTTTACTGACGGCCCAAATGAGGAACTCACAGATTATGACGTTGCTGAATCCTCAAGTATTCTGGCTAGATGTCTTAACAATTTATTTTCCGAATGTAGTCAGACTAGACATATTTGTGAAACCAGCGTTGAAAATTTGACAGTTGAAGATGTGAATCATTTTAAGGAATACTGTATCTTAGGTAGAAGTGTAGGGCTAGAAGTTTTAGGTCGGTTGCTATACTATACCTATGACACAGATAGCAGCCAAGATTTTGATCCTGAAAAAGTATCGGAATTGGCACAACTGGATTGGTCTAGACAAAGCCATATTTGGGAGGGAAATGTTGTTTTATCTAACTCCAACCCTAATAATCCAAGAGCCTCCTATAAAATAACAGCAAGTGCTAGTGCTGTAAAAATGGCGGTCGAGGCTGCAAAAGCCGAGTTAGGATGGATTTAACTAATATTATCGGCGTTCATCTGCGTGCATCTGCGGTTCTCAAATCCATCCCATCCGCAAACTAAATATGTCCTACAGCGACTTCAAAACCATCGACCAAGCCGTCTCAACCCTGGATCTAACCGTTGAAGACATTCCCCACTTATTCAGCCAAATTACCCCCCTCGCACCTTCAGAACGCCTCACACAAACTCTAGACGAAGCTTTAGACTTAGCCTCAAGTATCAGCACGGAAAAAGCTCGCTCGGAATTAATCATCACTCCCATTCTACTAGAAATACGGCGCACTTTTAACAACAAAATTGGCTACTTTTCCGGCAACACATTTAACGTAGAAGAGAGCAAAGGATTAACCGGGGCTTGTGACTTTCTCCTCAGCGCATCGAGCAATCAATCATTGGTGACAGCCCCAGTCTTGACATTGGTGGAAGCCAAAGACAACGATATTAGAATAGGATTGGGACAGTGTGCGGCTCAGATGGCAGCAGCTCAAATATTTAATGCCCGCAAAGGGCAAGAACAATCCGCAATTTATGGAGCAGTTTCAACTGGTACAAACTGGAAATTCCTAATTCTAGAAAATCAGTTGTTAAAAATTGATTTGACTGAATATTTTATTACTCAGCTAGACCAAATATTGGGCATTCTTGCAGAACCATTCAGACGCTATTTTAATTAGCCTAGTTTTTGGCGGCATTTTGGCGCAATTACAAAGGTGGCACGGGCGTCCCGCCTGTGCTGTATCTACGGGCGTCCCGCCTGTGCTGCATTTGCGGTTTCCAAACCTAACCGCTTTTTCAAATAATCAGTCATCCAACTAACACTCGCCCTCGACTTAGAAATCCCCCCTTTCAACAAAATCCCACCCTCCCAATCAGGATTAGAAATCGACCAATCAACCTGCTGCAAAAGGCTCAAATGTTCCTCCCAACTCTCAGGAAAAACCGACAGCAAAGCCGCCCCAACTTCCCCCAAACTCTCAAGCACAACACTGTGACAGTGCACGCAATCCCGGCGCATTTCCCCCGCCGCCACTTGCTTGTGCAGAACTAATTGCCAATCTGGGATAAAACTGCAAACCGCATTCCAATAACTAACCGCCAGTTGTATTTTTTGAGCAAGTTCTTCCTCTTTCTGTTCTTTTTTGGTGCGAGAACCAGAGAGTTTTGCCTGTTCGCTGCCGTGAATATTAGACAGCAAAGCCATGATAGCACGATCGATCGCACTCAGCGCAAACAATTTGTGCGATCGCCCGTTCAAACTCCCCTTCTCCATCTCAGTCAAACACCGGAAAACCTCAACCTGCTTAACAACCGCCTTCACCACAAAAGCGCCATCGTCCCGGTGGTTGTAAAGTAGACTGAGTGAGGCCTCCAAAGGAACTTGAAAACCGTTCAAATCAGCAAACATCTGCTGCGATTTTTCCAACCCAATATCCAGAAACAAAATCAGCGCCACCGTCTCATATCCCAACTGCGGATTTTCCCTCAAAGC
The DNA here is from genome assembly GCF_036700905.1 of Microcoleus sp. S13_C3. Lineage (NCBI taxonomy): Bacteria > Bacillati > Cyanobacteriota > Cyanophyceae > Oscillatoriales > Microcoleaceae > Microcoleus > Microcoleus sp. S13_C3. Next base: position 21,919 of record NZ_JAUBPT010000069.1, read on the forward strand.
CATCTCAAAAGCCGCCCGGCGATGCTGTCCGTCATTAATAGTAAACTTAGCATCCATCGGCACCCGCAAGCGACCGATTTTCCGTTCCTCCGCCTCATTTCCAACTGCTTCAAAAGTAATATCCGCATCAATCGAAGCAGCAATTGCCCCACAAGTATAATTTGTAGGATTCTTAACAAAATACTCAGCAATTTCGGGAATCCTAGCTTTGTTAAGCGCGCGTTTCCCCCGCATAGAAGGCGGCAAATCTTCAGATTCAAAGGGAAACAATTTCGGCAAAAAACGCACCGGACACATCGACACGTAATATTCGCGGCCCGCTTGAATTCCCCGAATTACCGGCAAAATGTATTCAAAGGAAGGAGTAGACATATTTTAGAATGGGGCATTGGGAATGGGGCATTGGGAATGGGGCATTGGGAATGGGGCATGGGGCATTGGGCATGGGGCATGGGGCATGGGGCATTGGGCATGGGGCATGGGGCAGTGGGCATGGGGCATTGGGCATGGGGCATGGGGCATTAATAGCTATTGACTTTTGGCAAATTTTATGGTATTCAGGTGGGCTAGTAGGGCATAAATTAAGTATTTCACAAGGTTTTTTTAAAAACAAGTGTTGACATAAAGTTTAATATATGATATTTTTTGAAAAAATAGCCTAATTATCTAAAAACCGCCGATGAACACCAACCCAGCGGATGACCTCGCTATAAAGATTTTAGAAAAAGAAAATAGCGACAGACAGGAAATCGCACTTTTATTAGATAATTATTTAGGAAAGGACGATCGCATTTTCGTACAAAAAACCCAGATGGGAAACAGCGAAGCATACATCGGTTCAGTCACCCTAGAATGGTTAGACTCTCGCGTCCGTTTCGCCTCCCAAATGCCGCTTTTCCGCCAAAAATTTGACCTCCAAACCAACAACATCGTCCGCGACGACGAAACCATTGACGAAATTATCCAGCGTCCCTTAGATTGGTCGCGCCAAGCCACCCTCACTCAATATTTAGCAGCCCGAAAATCGCACAAATTCCCCGCAGTTTTAGTAGTCGTCAGTCCCCCGTGGGTAGATAATCCTTTAGCCGAGGAATGGGATAAGAATGGCGTAGCAACCAAATCCGCGACTGAATTTACATCCTTTGATAAAAACGAGAACTTAGGGCTTTTGAATGTTTCTCAAAAAGTCTCCATTTTTGCCTTAGACGGCCAGCATCGGCTGATGGGAGTTCAAGGTTTAATGAGTTTAATTAAAACCGGAATCCTGCAAAGATACAACAAAAATAAAAAACCTGTCGGCGCTGCAATTACTCTAGAAGATTTAGCAGAAGAGTATCAAATCGACCCCGAAACAGTGTATAAATTAGCTCACGAAAAAATCGGGATTGAGTTTATCCCGGCGGCGGTAGCGGGGGAAACGCGACAGCAAGCACAACGGCGCGTGCGATCGATCTTTGTGCACGTTAACCTAATGGCCGTAACGCTGAGTCAGGGCCAGCTAGCATTATTAAACGAGGATAACGGATTTGCGATTTGCGCCCGCAAAATTGCCGTCACCCATCCCTTATTAAAAGAACAAGATGACAGAAACCCCCGCGTCAATTGGGACAGCGCGACAGTCGCAGCCAAATCAACTGTGTTAACCACATTGCAAGCGCTGCAAGATATGTCCGAACGGTATTTAGAATACAAATTCCCTCATTGGAAGCCGGAACGAAAAGGTTTAATTCCCATGCGTCCCGAAGATGAAGAACTAAAAGAGGGAATTGAAGAGTTTAAAAAATTGTTCGATCATTTAGCAACTTTACCCAGCTATCAAAGAATTGAAAGCGGCGAAGAAACGGCCGAATTGCGCCGATTTAGTTTTGAAAAGCCAGGGGGCGAGGGAAATATTTTGTTCCGTCCCGTCGGTCAAATTGCTTTAGCTAATGCTTTGGGAATTCTAGTATTTAGAAAGAAACTTTCCCTGAAATCTATTTTCGACAAACTCCGCAGGTACGATGTCGATGAAGGATTTAGCCACATGGACAATCCTGAGTCTGCGTGGTACGGGATTTTGTACGATCCGAACAAAAAGCGAATGCTAGTTTCTGGAAAGGATTTAGCGACGAAGTTAATTGTATATTTGGTGGGGGGAATTCAGGACGATATGGATCGAGCTCATTTGCGGCAAGCGGTGGCCCAAGCGAGGACTTTTGAGGATAAAGCTATTAGTTTTAACGGCCGATTTGTGCAGCCGCAAGAGGTAGGATTGCCACCAGTGCTTAGCTAAGTTTTTATTATATCCGAGTTTACAACTCGTTTATTCTTTAGTCCGCGAAGGCGGACTTCGTTCGTGTAGAAGCGGTTTCAACCGCCGAATCTTTTGAGGGTAAAGCTACTTTACCGTCTTCTGAAGCGCAATCCGAAGACTGTTGAGGATATCTTCTTTAGATAGCTCTTCTTCGTGTTCTTGAAACAGTTGGCGCAGCGATTCTAAAATCAGGGTTTCAATGGGCAGGTTGAGTTGGCTAGCTTTCTCAAGAAGTTGCTGTTCTAGGCGATCGGTAATGGTGAGGTTAATTTGCATGGGTGTGCCTATCAATTTTATTATATTGCTAACTATTGCCATTTCTTGCCATTTCTAACTTGCGGCGAATTGCGGCTTGAACTTTCTCATCAAAATCTGGATCGCCGGGACTTGCAATAATCCTCAGCGGATGCTGATTGATTCTGTCTAAGTACGCCTGAAAAGCGGCTCGATTTCCACGATGTTTAAGAAAATACTGTTTCAATTCAGTATTCGACATAGCGTTATAGTTAACTTGGCTCATCAGCAAACTCCCCATTGGGTAAAATTTGGAACTCAAGCTCTTCATCGTACCCAGCCAATATGTATACGTTACGAGTGCGATCGTCAACACAAATCAGATGTATAGGCTGAAGCATCGTGTATGTCAGTTGATAACTGATGCGATATAAACTCTCTAGCTGGGCAGCAGTAGGCATTTGTCAATCACTCAACCTAATACTTATCTTAACATATAGCTCAAGGAAAGTTGTATATTTATATTATCACTTTTAGCAACTTTTGTCTATAAAACACTACTACCGCTCGATACTGTACCCAAGTTTACCTCTCAATTTATATACATTATACCGCTTTATTTCAACAAAATAAGTTCGGCTCCTACAGGCAAATGATCGGACTCGGTTGCCTCCAAAACCGAACTCGATTTAGCACCCCAATGCTTTGAATACCAAATATAATCAATCCGGCAAACGGGATAATTTAATCTCCAATTCGACCTTTTTACCAATAACTTAAGTTCCCAACCGTGAGGCCAGGTAAAACCCAACCCAAATCCCGATTTTCGGAAAGAATCTTGCATGACTTTCTGCACCCTGTCATAGTCTTGAGTTTCATCTGTCATATTAAAATCGCCCGCGACGATTACTGGCAGAGTTTCTCGCTCAACTCGCTGCACTAAGTCTTGAATTTCAGGCGCTCGTTTGCCATATTTGTAAACTGGAATTTGGAGAAAACGCCCGATTCTATATCTCTTAAACCACGGCCCGGTAGCTTGCATATTGTAAATCACTACTTCTTGTTCGTTAAATTTAATGATTGCCCGTTGCTGCGTTTCTGGATGGCCGGCTAAGTGCAGTATTTCGCTGGATACAATCGGATATTTACTGAGAATTCCTACAGGGGGAGTGCCAATTTGATAGGGGTAGTCTGCTTTTAACCAGGTGAAAGCTCTTTCGGTATGTTTCCTAACGATTTCTTGTAAAAATATAATATCGGGTTTTTGCTGCTGAATCAGTTTAACTAAAGTAGGTGACTGAGTTGCATGCCAACCGACGTTATGGGATAAAATTTTGAGACTGGGCTGCGAATTTGTAAGATTTATTGGTGCGGGGGAAAAGTATTTGACCTGCAGCCAACTTATTAAGATAATGCAGGCGATCGCAGAAATAATAGTGAACCATCTTTTTTGGATAATTGACAATCCGATGATGGGAAGCAAAAAAGTTGGGAATAAAATTAAGGGGCTAAAAGTGCTAATTAAGGCAATAATTCCTATTCTATCCCAAAAAATTAATTTGAGAATGAAATAGCAGATAATGAATCCTGAGTAGCTGTAAGCGAAAATTTTTGCAAATTCCTTGAGTCCTTTCTTTACGATCTCTGCTAGTACATACTTCATTGGGAACCTATTAAAATAAGAACTTGCTTAAATCGAATTCTTCATTTGACCGATGTTGGTTGTCTCTTTCAGAAATCAAAACTAACAACAGGCGATCGGTATAATCCGCCGCACCCCGCAACTCTTCGCGCAAAATTTCCAGTCCCCCATTAGCATATTCTTCAAAAATTTGCAAGCGTTCTGCTTCCAATTGTTCGTCGAGATGGGAGAGAATTTGAGGATTTTTGGTTTCGGCGATCGCAATTAATTTAATCGCCATATCGTAGCCCCTCGATACAAAGATATCAACATCGATCGCCCCTGGTTCTCGTTTAGAAATTTCCCCCAAAGGCGATCGTTTTTTCCGCTGTTTTCCCAAGGATGCGGCGAAGGCGATGACATCGGCGTAAGTCTGGAAAGGGCCAGTGTGGTTATCCGATAAAGTTAATGATTTGACTAACTCCGCTTTATCTTTAGCAATTCTAATTTTGTTAGCAGCCATTGTCATAATATCTAGTTTCTAACTATTATAAATCTCGCCAATATCCAACACTGGGCCCAGGGCCACTTCACAATGTCCGCAACAACATAATTTTTTGTGCAAAACCTCCTCTTGCTTCCCGCCGCTTCATTTGTTCCGCCAAAAGTCGATCGCCCGAAATGCCAAAACTCGCCATCACCGCATCTATCACCTCATACAAATCCGCCAATTCCGCCACCAAATCTTCCTCGTGGGCTTCTGCCGCTTCCCCCGCTTCTTCAATCAATTTCTGCAGCAAAGCTTGACGGTATTCTGCCTCCGACAAAATTACCACCTCGCATTCATTCCCGCTTTGGCGAATAATTTCAGGAATGCGATCGCGCACCAACTTATGATACTCTTTTTCCACGTCAAACTCCTTTCAACCTTGACTAAAAGTTTGAATCAACCAGCGATTAATTTCCCCATCATCTTCTGTTTGACTCCGGTTTAAAGCTTCCTCAACTAACCGGATTTCCAGCCCCGGTAAAACCCGCGACTCTTGAATTCTCCCGCTACCTCCGCCATTAATCGCAAACGCAAAAACCTCCCGCGTGTTCGCACTTTCAACCCAATATTCACTAATTCCTGCATTTTCGTAAAGCAACCGCTTACTGCCTAAATCATCGTTAAAAGAAGAAGCATCAATTTCTATTACCAAATTAGGCGGATCGTATTCATCCAAATCAACAGGTGAATTGCTGTCATTAGGAGGAACTCTCAAATCTGAACCAATGTAGTAAGCTAAATCAGGTTGAAACTCGCCGATACCCGCTTTGCGAAAACTGGTGTTAGTAAACTGAACTACTCGGATATTTCTCAATGTTGCAAACAGAATAACTACACAGGCCATAATTGAATTTTGACGCCCGTGCAATGGCCCTACTGGTGACATTTCTACCCTCATGTGTTCTTGATAGTAATAAAACTTGCCCTTTTCCCATTCTGAATCCTCAGCAAAATTTAGAAACTCTTCCCACGTCGCCTTCACCCAAATATCCGTTTCCAAAGCCTGCGTAATTGCCGAATTAGAAGTCATACTCCACCTCTACAATTTCCGTATATTCAAATTCATTGGGACTGCGCTTAACTAAAGGATAGCGCGTCCCGCCAAGTTCGATCGCATCTTCTTCACAATCAGCTTTCGGAGAATTGTACACCAGCACGTATTCCCTGCCAATGCAACTTTCCATCTCTTGAGCAACTTCTCCGCGCCACTGAGTTTTTGTTACCAAAACTACCAATTGATTCGCCAACTTCGGCAGCTTATTCGCGATTTGCTTGCGATAAATCTCGTCCAAACTCCCAAATGGAGAATCCATCACAATTGGAAAGGTACTGCTATCCGGGCCCATCAAAGTATTTTTTTGACTCCACTCCCGCACGCCTTCAATAATCCCGCCGATAAACGACAAACTGAGAATTTGATTTTCTCCCGTAGAAGCGGCAACCAATGATTCTTTTCCAGAGGTATTTTCTACTAGCGTCAGTTCGTATTTATCGCTCAACTTGGGGATATAAGGAGTAAAAGAAATTTGACTGAAAATATCTTGCACTCGCTTTTCCAACTGAGAACAAAACTGTTTTTCTAAGCGATCTCGCACTTCAGTTAGGCGATCGATCGCATCCTGAGTCGCAGCAATCCGGCGCTGGGCTAATACTTGCCTTTGCTCATTCAGTTGCTGCTTATCGATTTGCTTGTCCAGATTGGCGATCGAAGCCTTCAAACTCTCAATCTGCTGGTGGTTAGAGCCTGTTTCCCGGTGCAAATCGCCAATTTTTGCCTCAATTTCATCCAAGCGCTTTTGCAAGCGACTGACATCCTCGTCAGGAAAATTTCGCAGCTTGTTGTGAATATCGTCTAGCTGATTTTCCACGCGAGAAAGTTCGGTTCTGTCACGGCTGATATTGCCTTGGTGTCGGTCAATTTCCTCCCAAAAATCAGCCACTTGTTTATCAATTTCATTTACCCGATCGCTAATCCGAATAGTTGTTTCTTCCACATCGCCCACACCCGCTTTATCAATCCAACCGCTAACCTGTTGGCGAGATTCAGAACCCTCCACTAATTCCGCACCGCAGATACACCGCTGCTGCGCTAATAACTCTTCCAAAAACGGCCGCTGAATCCCCGAAAGCAAGGAGCCGCCTTCCCGTAAACCCCCGACAATCACTTCAAATTCAGCCGCCGCATCCGACAGAAATACCGCGTAACCGCGCACAGAAATTGCTCGTTTTAGAGCATCTGTAGCCTGTACAATTTGTTGCTTCAATAAATCTCGTTGCTTTTGCAATTCGTCTCGCAAGTTTTGTAAATCCGCAGCACCGCTAAGTTCCAACAAGTTACCATTAACTGCTTTCTTTAATTCCCCTTGGTGCGCCAATTCCCGCTCTATTTCTACTTGTCGGCTCGAAAGTTGCTCAGCTTCTTGCTCAAATTTTTGCTTATCTTTTAAAAGTTTCTTCGTTTCAGCATTGCCAATTATATTTAAATCTGTCTCTAGAGATTTTTTTGCTTCTCCTAAATGCCGGATCGATCTATTCAAGACTTCCACCCCCAGCAACTCCTTAGTAGCTTCCGCAATTTCTGCCTTCTTGTCATAGCGGACAATTTGCTCGATTCGCTCCCCGTCAAAAAAGAAATATTTATGTAAACTTTCTGGCAAAATCCGCCCGATAATATCATCGGGATGCTGATCCGGCTTCAGCCAGAGACCGTTATCTTTTGCTACATTCAGAAACAATTCAGCCTTACCATGTTCGACAGTGTTTTCACTTTTATAAGCACGACAAATGCGTCTTGCTTGGTAGCGTGTGCTGTCGTGTTCAAACACAATTTCCGCCCAACAACCTACGGCTTTTCCCATTTCCGCCTCAGCCAGAGCGCGCTTGTTTACTAATTGTTCTTCCGCCGCAAAAGCCGCGCTAAATCTTCCGTAAAGTACCCACGTAAAGGCATTCATCAAGGCAGTTTTCCCGGCGCCGTTATTACCGTGAATTACTGTAATATTTTCCCTGCCCCAAGCTAGTTTCATTTCGGGGCTTTTGCCGTAAAATTGACGAAAGTTGCACAGAGTAATTGAGATTAACTTCATACAATTGCTTCCTTAATAATTTTTAAAATGTCATCGTTAATGTGGCGGGGAGCTCTCATGTACAACTTATCTTTTTCAATTTCCAATACCCGCTCAATAATTTGTCGGACTTCGGGCGGCGCGCTAGTAATTGGTTGCTGTACGTCGCTGAATTCCTGATGAGTTTGATAAGCAGAACGATTTTCTGCTAAAATAGTTGTCGGTACGGATGCGATCGCACTATCTTCATATCTAAATGCCATAATCAGATTTTCATGCAGATTTTCAGTCATTTTTTTTCAAATATTAAAAACTAGCAACTCAAACTGCGATCGAATAATTCTCTATTCTCAAACATAAACCGAACCTTAATAAATGTCAAATGTCTAATAGCCCGTAACGCCTCTGAATTTGCAACAATTTCACTCTAGCTTCCCCAGCATTGTCAGCTAAATCGGCAAATTCCAAGAACCGCTTCAACTCTTTTCGCAGCAAATTGCGCTCGACTTCTAAGGTTTCTCTGCCCAAATCAGGAGGCAAAACTATCATGTCAAATAAAGTTGCCCTTTCCTTCCCCGGATGTGGCCGCAAAATGCGTCCCCGGCGCTGAATAAACTGGCGCGGATTGCTGCTGCTTGCTAAAATTACAGCATTGCGAATTGCAGGGATATCCACGCCTTCATCCAAACACCGAATCGCTACCAAACCTTGCAATTCTCCACTCTCAAATTGCTGACGCAATCGTTCTCTTTCTGCTAAAGGAGTTGCCGCAGTATAAGTGTTAACTCGGTAGCCTAATTCTGAACCCAATAACTTCGCGGTTTCTGTTAGTTGGCGGTTGTTATTTCGGCGCGCACCTCCTTCGATCGCACCGTCGCCGCAGTAAAATAAAGTGTGGGCTGTATCGAGACGGTGAATCATTAATTCTCGCAACGCTGCTAATTTATTAGCCGCCGCTCCAATTAACCGAGCTCGCTGCATTAATAAAGTTGTTAAAGCATCGTTTTCTTCTACTTTTTCATCACCCCAAAGCGCCCAGCCAATCTTTTGAGTTAAGCGGGAATATTTGCGGGTTTCGGCTTCGGTCAATTCTACTAAAATTGGATAGTATAAATAATGTACTAAGGCTTTTTGGCGGATGGCATCGGCTAAGGTGAGTTCCGGCTGCAAAACCGGGCCGAAATAATCTAAAATAGCTTCGGTTCCTTGTTCGTCGAAATGCCTTTCTGGGGTAGCGGAAAGGGCGAGTCGCAGTCCAATATTGCGTGGCAAACTTTCTCCTAGACGCGGCGCGCCTAAGTTGTGAACTTCGTCTCCAATAATCAGGGTTTTTTCTGGGAAATAGCGCAGTTGCGATCGCAAACTATCTCCCATTAAGGTAGCATTAGTAGTGATGATGGTGAGAAATGCTCGCTCGCCAGATCGCACTTCATACAAACCCGCAGCCAGCTTATTTTGCCAACTGCGGGCGCTATCAAAAGCCAAAATAGGTTTTAAACCAAATTTCTCCGATTCCCGCGCCCACTGATTCACCAGGTGGCAGTAAGGGCAAATTACGAGTAGGACTTGCAGGTTAATTTTATTGTATAATTCAGTGGCGATCGCCAGCGCAGTAATCGTCTTGCCACTACCCGTCGCCATCTTCAGCGTACCGCGTCCCTGATTCGCAAACCAATTAGCAACCGCCACTCGCTGATACTGTCGCAATTGCAGCGATGGCGGCATCTTCGGAAACCCAAATTGCGAATTATTAGCCGTTGAGCGATTCACCTTTAAATGCCGTTAGATGCAAAATTACCCTGACTCAACTGTAACTCATTTCTAATTAAAACTTAACAACTCAAACAAATTTGTCGCCGACAATTGCAAATCCGACAGCACATCCAGTACAGGTAAAATATCTTCATTCTCTTTAATCTCAGGTTCCTGCTGCGGTTTAAAAACAATTACCAATTCTTCTTCCGGGTCAATCAGCCAACCTAATTTAGTATGATTCTTGAGGCAAAACAGAATCTTCTTAATCACGCGAGTTGAACTTTGATCCGGCGATAAAATCTCAATTATCCAATCTGGAGCAATTTCAAACCTATTTTCAATTTCTCCCTGAGAATTTAGAGGAATGCGCGACCACTCAAATACTGCTAAATCTGGAACAACAGCACATCCCCCAAAAGTGCAGCGCAATTGGGGAAAAGCAAAAGCTAACTTTTGCGGTTTGCCAACTCGATTAATAACAGATGGAAACTCGAATTGTAACGTACTGTGTTTTCCTTGGGGCATAGCTTTTTGAGAAATTTGACCGTCAACATACTCGCTAGCCGGCTTAGTCTCTGGCAATAGCAGAAACTCTTCCAGAGAAATCTTTGACGGAGACTGAATTGACGTTACCATAAGCCATTAACCCCTCAACAAATCAACTCCGCCATTAAAAATCTGCATCGCCGTCTGTTTCCCAATCCGCACAACTCTCCGATTCCACACCGGTAGGGTGCATCGCACAAACCAACAAATTCCCCCCGTAAACTTGACCGTGATAGTTGCGACAACCGCGACAAGCCGGCTGCTGCGTCGGCGAAGGATCAACATAAGTCACCATCGACAAATCTATCTCATCAAATTGCGGGTCGAAGTCGCGGTAAATTTCAATTATCGGTTCGATAAATTCATTAAATAAACCGTCAAATTCATTGAAATAACCGTCAATGTCGTTAATCAGATTATTTTGTACTTGTTCTGTAAACTCTTCCGACATTTTTGCCAAAACGTCCAGCATTTCGACAAACTCTTCGCCCATTTCGCTGAAAAAATGCTCTACTTCAGAAACAGCATTTTCCATTACTCCGAAAAAATCTTTAGACCAATCTTCCATGAATTTGACAGTTGGCTATTACAAAATATTTTACAGACAAGTGCAGCCAGCCTCATGCGAAGCGATCGCACCTACTTTCAATTCTATTACCTATTGCCTGATATCCGTCCACATCTGACAGGGCAGATATTCAAAAAGGGAACTCAAGAGTATTATCCTGAGTTCCCTTCATGCTTTACTGAGCGACCTTTTTGCTGCTTAATCCCGCTTCAGCCGCCGCAATTCCTCTTGTAAATTCTGCACCTGTTCCCGGAGCTTGTCTACGCCGCCTGTCTCCTTAGCATCTTTTGCCGAGACATCTTCTTCCTCAGAAACAATTTCAATCCGCCGAGGTTCAGCGGGTTTTTCGTTCCCAGCCGCGGCTACGGGGGGCTGCTGCTGAGCCTGTTGCACCATATCATCAACAAAGCGACGAGCTTCTTCCGTGGACATCTCGCCCCGCTTCACCAATTCGTCTGCCAGCTTTTGGGCTTCAGTGCGTAATTCAGTTAACTTGCTGCCAGCTTTTTCACCAGCGTAGGAAGCTAGCCCGACACCAAGGTACACTGCTTTTTGTAAAATATCTCCGAAACCAGGCATAGGAGCTACACCTCATAAAACTGGGTGAACCGGAGACCACGCCTATTACAAGCATCCCGTGTTGCTGCTACCTTCCGGTCCTGACAAGATTTGGGCGTTGGAATCGCGTGGGTCCAGTTCATTTCTGAGTATAACACAGTTATTTATTCTTCAACCACACACCAGTGATAAATTTCATAAATAACGCAACCGTTCTTCACCAGCGGGTCTTCAGCGACGATCGCCTTTGCCTCATCCATCGAACCCGCCTCAAACAGCAACATACCGCCGCCCCGCCGCCCCCAGTAGCCAGTTTTCGCTCGGTGTCCTTTAGAAATCAACTCTCGGACATAAGCTCTGTGAGCTGGCACGTATTGGTCAAAGACAGGCTTTTCGACAATTCCTTGCTCAATTTTGACAAACCAAGGCATTTTAAATTTTAGATTTTAGATTTTGGATTTTGGATTGTAGATTGGGAATGGAGTTTTTGGTACAAGCCTTGAGTAAATACTCGATTTTCCATACTCCGCCATTTCTTCCTCACTGCGATCGTATCCTATGAACCAGTCAAAACAGCGATTTTTTATTGCCCTAGTGCCGCCTCCCGATATTGAACAGCACATTACTGAGATTCAACAGTATTTTGCGGAACATTACAACAGCCGCGGTGCTTTGAATTCGCCGCCGCACATCACGCTGCAACCTCCTTTTGAATGCTTAGCGGAGGATGTTCCCAAATTAGAGGAAATTTTGAACCCGTTTTCTGCCAACCGACTGCCAATTCCCGTTACTCTATCCGGTTTTGCTGCTTTCGCGCCCCGCGTCATTTACGCGGATGTTGTCAAATCACCCGAATTGCTGGAGATTCAAAAAGATTTGATGACTTATATGGAGGCAACTTTGGGAATAGTCGATCGAGTTTCTCAGACTCGCCCATTTGTACCGCACATGACAGTAGCGTTTCGCGATTTAACTAAAGAGAATTTTCAAACGGCTTGGTTGGAATTTGCAGGGCGATCGCTCCACTTTGAGTTTACCGCTTCGGCGTTAACTTTACTGCTTCACGACGGCAGCCGATGGAACATCAGCAACCAATTCCCACTTTCCGCCTAAACTCTCTCCCTTCTCTTTCTTCGCGTCCTTAGCGTCTTCGCGGTTAGTTTTCCCAGTTTTTTTTATTAGCCAATCCTGATAAATATCATTTCCTCACTAGAAACCTGTTGAAAATTAAAGCCAGTCACAACTTACCGAAAGCATCAAGGATACAAGCCCCGGATTCATCCGTGGTGGAGAAATAACAAACCTGTATCCGATAAACTTGCCCCCAATTTATCCGTGGGGTCAATGCTTCAATTCTAAAATCTAAAATCTAAAATCTAAAATCTAAAATCGATTGACCGATCGCTCTTATTCGGAGTTGCCAGTGCCACAGTTCCATAAACCGAAATTCCCGATTGTTCCAAAATTTTAATTGCCGACTTAACCGTAGTACCGCTAGTGTAAATATCATCAACTAACAGCACTCGATCGCGCGGGCGCCGGCGGCGAAAATCTTTCCCCAAACCTAAAGCATTTTTCATTTCCGCTTGCCGCTGCTGGGGCGTCAGAGCGAATAAAGCCTGAGTATTTTTCACCCGCTCCAAACCGTGCCGCTGCAAAGGCAAACCAGTCAGCTCACAAAAACTTTCAGCCAACAGTTCCGCCTGGTTAAAACCGCGCTGCTTGAGCTTTTCTTTGTGCAGGGGAATCGGTACAACTGTTAAATTGTCTATAGCTAATTCAGGAAAACTCAGCCAAGCTTCCGCCAGCCAGCCGCCTAGAGGTTTCGCTAATTGCGGATTGCCGTCATATTTCAAAGCTGCGATCGCCCGTTTGAGAGCCCCGCCATACTCACCCCACACAAAAACACGCTGTTGTGAATGCCAAAATCGACCGGGATCGCTTAACTGACATCGCTGAAGTTGCTTGTGACAGTACGGACAAAACTCTCCGGCAGCCGGTCGCTGACAAAGAGGACAGTTAGACTTAAGAAATAGATTGAGAAAAGATTTGACTAATCCCGTCCATTTTCGCTTGTTCATCCTAAAATTATCGTAAGTGATTAATGGGAAAAACTTTCAACTTCAATCAGTTTCCACCGACAGGCTCGCAGCGTGAAAAACCTCTACTGGTTAGACAAAATTCAACCTTCAGACCGAGATGCAGTGGGAGAAAAAGCATTTTACTTGAGCTGTTTGCTCCAGAAAAATCATCCCGTTGTACCGGGTTTTGTCGTGCCGGCTACCACATTCTGGCAGTTTTTAGAGTCGATCGAGTGCCTAGAACCGCTGTTTGCTGACTGGCCACACTCTTCCCTGCACTTGAATGTCGATGAACCCAGACAACTGCAATCGATCGCCCGCAGCATCCGCCACCAAATCCTCGCCGGCAAACTACCAGATTCACTGCTCTCCACCCTAGAGTCTGCTGTTTCTCAACTCAACTCCAAGTCAAACTTAAACTCCACAGCCTTAATTTTTCGCCCTTCCCTGACTTCCTGGAACCCGAAAACAGTCGGCATTCTGGCATCTCAGGCAGTACGGGCAGAACCCGAAGCCATTGGGGACGGACTCAAACGAGCTTGGGCAGAAATGTTCAGAGCCCGAAGTCTATTTTACTGGCAGCGGTGCGGCCTGCGGGTACAGCAAATCAATCCCGCAGTTTTGGTGCAGCCACTTCAAGAAGCGATCGCCGCGGGCGAGGTGAAAACAAAGGCGGGTGCACAGTGGGAAATCCAAGCCACCAGCGGTTTGGGATTGTCTCTCGCTAGGGGAGAAACCATCCCCGATTACTATCAAGTGCAGCCAGAAACAACCGCCGTTAAATTCCAGCGGATCGGTTACAAAACATTAGCCTACAATCTCAAAGTCGGCGATGGAGAACCGAAAAAAAAACTGCATATCGGCAAGTTTTCTGCTTTCCCAATTCCCGATTCTCCATTTATAATTCCTGATTTTGCGGATTGTTGCGTGCAAGTTTTAGCGCTGGGAGAGGAAGCACAAACAGAATACGTTTTAGAGGAATCGCAACTGCAAGAAATCATTGAATTGAGTAAAAAAGCGCTGGCAGAATTTGACTCGGATTTAATTTTAGAGTGGACGCTAAACCAGACAGCAAACAGCGGGGAAGCGCAGTTTTATTTCACTCAAGTTCGTCTTGTCAAAGGGGAAAAAGTCGCGCCACTAGAGGAAAATTCGAGATCCCTCCGGCAGCCAAACTCGATTGCCCCAGCCCGAACTCCTGCCATACTCAGAGGTTTGGCAGCAGCATCAGGAAAAGCCGAAGCAATTGCCCAAGTTATGACTAATTCCCACCCAGAAAACGCGGAATTCTTAGCGGGAGGCATTTTGGTAGCCCCGACAATCGATCCGAATTGGCTGCCTTGGCTAAAAGTGGCTGCTGGGGTGGTTGCCGAACAAGGAGGCATGACCTGCCACGGCGCCATTTTAGCGAGAGAATTGGGGATTCCCGCCGTTGTGGGAGTTGCCGGGGCCACGCGGGCGATCGCCTCCGGCGATTCCGTGTTGGTAGACGGCGATAGCGGAGAAGTTTTTGCCCTCACCCAACAGGATGCGATCGAGACAGGAGACAGCCGCCGACTTCGGGACACACCAAAAAAGGCAGATATATACAGTACAGCAGCCAAAATGTCAATAGCCAAACACCAATCTTCTACCTCCGATCGATCGTCCAATTGGGCGTCTAAAGCTCGACAATCTGAGTCTACTCAATATGTTTGGGGCCCACCAACGGCGACTCAACTGCTAGTTAATGTCAGCCAAACAAGTTCGATTGACCGCCTCAAAAATCTGCCAATAGACGGCATCGGATTGCTGCGATCGGAATTAATGGCATTAGAAGCTTTGGACTGTCAAAACCCCAAAGTTTGGCTACAAGACGGCCGCCAATCGGAATTTGTCGATCGCATGGCGGATTGCCTCAGCTTGTTTGCTGCTGCCGTTTCGCCGCGGCCAATATTTTATCGATCTCTCGACTTACGCGAGTCAGGCGACCACGGCAGTTTCAGTTATACCTTTGAACCGGAATTATTTGATTGGGAACTATGCGTACTTCAAAAAGTCTGCGAGTCAGGTCATACCAATGTTAATTTAATTTTGCCTTTCGTGCGCTCGGTTGACGAGTTTATCTACTGCCGCCAGCGCTTAGAAACTGTTTGGAAAAACCGCTCTACAGAGTTTCAAATGTGGATTATGGCGGAAGTTCCTTCGGTGTTATTTTTATTACCAGATTACGTAAAAGCCGGAGTTCAAGGAATTTCCATCGGCACCAACGATTTAACCCAATTTCTGTTAGGGATTCACCGCAACTCCGACCAGGTAGCAGGTGCATTCAACGGGAGCGATCGAGCAGTGATGAGGGCGATCGAACAATTAATCAAACAGGCCCGGGCCGCCGGGATTCCTTGCTCAATCTGCGGCGACGCTCCCGCATTGTATCCCGATACAGTTGAATCCTTCGTGCGGTGGGGGATTTCGTCTATTTCGGTCAATGTCGATGCTGTAGAACAAACTAGCAGGGCGATCGTCCGCGCCGAACAGCGCCTACTCCTAGAACTCGCTCGATCGATAATTAACAATTAACAACTCCCGGACGCACTTGACCCCAGAAATCCGGTTTCTACTCTCAATCATACCTTTGACAAGCAGCCACCCGCTCAGAAATCGGCTTTCTAGACAACCCGTGCGTCCAGGAATATTAACAACTACAGAAATCCGGTTTCTAATTATATAGCAACCGCTCAGACAGTGAGGACATTTTTAATTGGTGAAGCCCTTGCTTTTATTGCTTTTACTGCTTCTGCCTTCTGCCTTCTGCCTTCTGCCTTCTGCCTTCTGCCTTCTGCCTTCTGCCTTCTTTTTCCTTCCGCTATCAAAAGATTTGATTTTAAAGCTAAGATAGAAATATCGCCAACCCTTTACCCGGAGGTAAAAACCGTGAAATCAAAAATTATTGCAACCGCAGCAATACTTGCCGCCCTGGCCTTCATGCCTCCTCACCCAGCATTTTCTCAACCTGCAACTGACGGTGGCAAAAAACCCGGATTCTGGCAACCTCAAGCGCAGGTTGACAATACTCGCAACATTACCCTAAGACTGTTAAATGAAACTGGATTAAACCTAGAATACGGTCAATCAGGCGCCAGCTTGTCATCTTTGCCCGTCGGAACCAGCAAAAACATCATTGTTCGCATCAGCAATCGCACCGGCGATATTGCCAATATTCCGATTAATGCCACCGGAGGAACCACAACTTTGAAATACGACTATAACGTTGACTCGCAGACAAACATTTTGACGATTCGCATCACCCGATCAGACGGCAGCACTCGGCAAGACCGATCAGTTTATATTGATGAAAAAGGGCGAGTTTACTCTTTCTAAGATTAACGCTCATCAACCCGGTTTATTCTAATAAATCTTGGTTTGATCGGCGATGTATCGGAAGCATCCCGGTTTGGTAAAAAGCGTTTTTTTAGGAGTGCGATCATCCTGCAAAGCTTTGCCTATATATCTGGCTTGGAACACCCTGCAAAGCTTTGCCTATATATAGCCTTTCGAGCTCTCATATGAGGTACTCATGGGCATAGGGCATAGGCCTCCGTGGGCATACCTCACCACGCTTGAGAACCGCTATATATCTCGCTTAGATATCTCACAGCGAACACTCCGATGTAAAAGTGCGTAAATTATGTTTCAAAAAGTATGAATCAAGTGCAGCCCCTTTCCATCGCAGGCATTTACGAAGTGTGTATTGGCGTAGCCGATGCGATTCCACAACTGCAATATTGGGAGCAATTTGGATATCGGATCGGTAAAATAGGAGAATTCTCGGCATCCGAAGCTGGCGAATTATATGGAGTTAGTTCAAAAGTGCGATCGATTCGACTTTATCACCAAGATGCGGATCACGGATTAATTCGCTTGATGATTTGGGAAAAACCTACAAACGATGGTTTGCAAATGTCGTCAATGAAGGTGAAAGGCAACCGTTGGGCAACTACTTTAACTGCTGATTTGTTGAATATACTCAACCATGCCGAAGAGGCTGCATCTGCCAATTTGTCGGTCAAATATACATCCCCGCACTGGGCGATTATTTACCACAAAGAGCGAAAACCGCGTCCTTTTGTCGAGGCGGCTGTCGGAGTGCGTGAGATGATGCTTTTGCAGCCTTTGAGTCGGCAAGTTTTTTTTCAAAGATTCAATTATGCTGTGCCTAATTACGGGAAAATCAATTCAAATGCTTTTTTAAAAACCAGTCAAATTACCCACATGGGAATGGTAATTCAAGATGACAGCAAAGAAACGCTGCTATTTTATGAAGAAGTTCTGGGATTGATTCGGGCGCGCGACGATGGAGAAACAACCTTTGAGTCTTCCCTCGCCGGAAGGGAGATTTTTGAGCTTCAGTCTGGGGAAGGATATGTGGTGACAGCTTTTGATGACCCCCGATCGTCGAAAACAGATTTTCGGGCCGCGCGATCGGGTAGACTATATATTGTGAGGTTCCCGAGTTCGATCGCACTAAGCGATGGATTTGATCGCGCCAATCCCGGATGTTTGGGAATGTCGCTGTACACATATCGAGTGTCTAGTATTGCAGAATATTTTGAGCGAGTCAAAGCCAGCAAGGCACAAAAAATCACAGAAATAGTCGCTAATGAATTTGGGGAACAAAGTTTTTCCTTCATTGCACCTGACGGATATTTTTGGACATTGATAGAATCAGGTTTGTAGTGAAGAATGCAAGTCTTAATAAAAATCACAAGACTTGCATTCTTCACTACAAATTAATTTGACTGATATCAGTTCCGGTTACACTCCTTATGATATAGAGGAGACTGCACGTGCCGCTTCCCTACGCCAGATTAATTGTAGGGGCACGGCAGTGCCGTGTCCTGGCTGTAAGTAATATTAATTCCGATGCTAAGTAGGTAGGCGTAAAAAAACCAAATCATGTTAAGATAAGTAAACACTCAAGATTTGATTTACAAAATCAACAAA
>NZ_JAUBPT010000070.1:0-40081 GCF_036700905.1 Microcoleus sp. S13_C3
TCCCGCCCGTCCAAAAAGGACGGGCGGGACGCCCATCCCACAAACTTGTGGAAGTTATTTAATTCTCATTCCTTAGTTTACTAGCGATTAACTGAAACTATAACTTCTGTTCCGTTTCCGGGGCGACTGTTTACAGTTAGCTGCGCGTTAATGCGATCGGCGCGTTCTCTCATGCCCAATAAACCAAAGCCATTCCTAAAACAGATACTTTCTGTATCAAATCCCTCTCCGTTGTCTTTCACCCGCAAAATAAACTTGGATGTTTCGTAAACCAACTCAATTTTGATCGCTGTAGCTTGTGCATATTTGAAAATATTTGTTAATGCTTCCTGCCCGATCCGCAACAGGTTATTTTCTACCTCTAATGGTAGGGAATATGCCGTGCCAACCACTTCAAAAATAGTGTGCGTATCAGTATCTGATGACATTTGTTTGGCAATTTGGTTGAGAGCGCTATACAAGTCGCCATCTTCTAACAGTTGGGGGCGTAAAGATTCTACGGATCGCCGTGCTTCAGCAAGTCCAGAGCGAGCCAATTCGCAGACTGTTTTCATGTGTGCTTGTGCTTGTTCGGGATTCGCTGCTATTACCCGTTCGGCGGCTCCCAAATGTATGATGATGCCTGTAAAAGTTTGCGCTAAAGTGTCGTGAATTTCCCGCGCCATGCGGTTGCGCTCTTCTAAAATATTTTGGTCTATGAGTTGTTTAGACAGCCTTCTCAGACGCAATTGATTTTCCACGCGCACTAAAATTTCTTGTTGTTGAAAAGGTTTTGTAATGTAGTCTATTCCGCCCACAGAGAAGGCTTTTACCTTATCGAAAACTTCTTGCAAAGCGCTGATAAAAATTATTGGAATATCTTGAGTTTTCGGAGTAGCTTTGAGCTGAGCGCAGACTTCATAGCCATCCATGTGAGGCATCATAATATCGAGTAAAATTAAGTCGGGTAAGTTGGCATTGATAAAGTTTAGAGCTAATTTCCCACTGGGAGCTAGGTGAACTTTATACCCAGCGACAGATAGTATCCCGCTTAAAAGTTTTAAATTCTCCGGACAATCATCAATCACTAAAATACTTTCTTCGCGGGTAAAACTGAGGTTTTTGTTCATGTCTCATCCCTTAATGTGTGTATTAAATTTAGCAACTGTTCGTACTGAAAATTTTTAATGCAAGCGGCGCTTGCCCTAGCTAAGGGCGGATTGATTTCGCGAATTTGACTGATGACTGTTTGCATCTGTTCTAAATCGAGGTTGCTAATGGCTTGCTGGAGATTGGCTACTAACTGAGGAGGTAATTCAGAAAAAGCGGTTTTTGTCAATACATTGACTTCATTTTCTGTGAAACTGGGGGCAGCATTTAGTTCTTCAAAAACGAATTGTACCCCGATATATTTGTGCAGAACATCAAATATGTTTGCTTCTCTAAATGGTTTGCGAATAAAATCATCGCACCCGGTAGAAAGGACAATGGCTTTCTCTTCCTCAAAACTACTTGCTGTTATAGCAATAATTGCTGTCTGGGGTAGGCACGGGGGCACTACCCCTACAAAATCCTCGTTTTCCGTAGGGGCAATCCCCCTGTGGTTGCCCTCTTTAATTTGTTTGGTTGCTTCATACCCATCCATCACCGGCATTCGCATATCCATAAAGATTAAGTGCGGCGAATATTGCTCCCACTTTTCTATTGCTTCTCTCCCATTTTGGGCTTCGTAGACTTCAAAACCGATCGCAGAAAGCAGTTTGACTAGCAGTTGGCGGTTGTCAAAAGCGTCGTCTGCAACGAGAATTCGATAGCGGGGTTGATTGGGTGCGATCGCCATAACTCGTCTAGTTGGCTGTTCCCGTTGGCGATCGGCACTTTCAACTGCATTAACTTTAATGTCAAATTTGAAAATAGTACCGCATCCCGCACGAGAACTGACTGTCATTTCACCGCCCATTAAGTGTACAAAAGAACGTGCGATCGTTAAACCTAATCCTGTTCCTTGTTGCGATTCTTCCCCAGTTTTGGTTTGAACAAAAGCTTCAAATATCTTGTCTAATTCACTAGCCTCAATTCCATCTCCTGTGTCTTCAATCTCAAAGCTGATTTTCTGAGCAAAATCCTGATTTTTAACTTTTACATGAATGCCGCCTTCCGAGGTAAATTTAATCGCGTTAGAAAGCAGGTTGATCAAGATTTGGCGCAATTTTATTTCATCAGTTCGCACATATTGTGGCACGTCGGGCATCCGCTCTACTAATAACTGCAATCCCTTATTTTGGGCCGGAAGTTTGAACATATTTTCGATGTCGTCCAGCAGCCGGTGGAGGTCAAAATTGGTCTCGTTGAGAGTCGTGCGTCCCGCTTCTATTTTGGACAAATCTAATACTTGGTTAATCAGTTCGAGCAAATGTTCTCCGCTGCGGGTGATAATACTCAGGTGTTCTTGCTGTTCCTGCAATAGGTTAGAACCGCGATTCATTAATTGGGAAAATCCGAGAATTGCATTGAGGGGAGTCCGCAATTCATGGCTCATATTTGCGAGGAATGTACTTTTTGCTCGGTTGGCTTCTTGTGCGGCGTCTTCGGCTCGTTGTCGTTCGATGATTTCTCGCTGGAGTTCGAGAGTGCGATCGCTCACTTGCTGTTCTAAAGTGCGGTTGTAATCGGCTAAAACTTTTTCGGCTTGTTTGCGATCGGTGATGTCTTGAAATGTGGCGATCGCATAATTAATTTTACCAGTTTCATCGACAATTGGAGTGCTAGAAACTTCCAAGGAAACAATTTTATCAGGTCGGTGGAACTCTATATCATCTACTTTGACCGTTTCACCCGCCAAAGAACGCACGATTGGCATTTGTGCGGTGGGATATAACTCGTTAGTTCCCGCGAGATACAGTTGACAAGCTTCTGCTAATTTCTCAGTATTTGCTTCGGGTATTGTGGGAATGGCACTTAGTTGATGTGCTGTCTGATTTGCGTAGGTAATTTGTCCGGTGGTGTCATGCACGGCTACCCCGATGGGCATAGCATTGATAAATTGAGTCAGCCGATTTTCGCGTTCTTTTACTTCTGTGTAGAGTTTAGCGTTAGTAAGTGCGATCGCTGCTTGTCCCGATAACAATTGCAAAACTTCCAGGCGATCGGGAGTAAAAGCTTGGGCGGTGAGGTTATTTTCGAGATAAACAATTGCAGCCAGTTCACCTTGATTCATCAAAGCCGCACACAAAATAGACTTGGGCTGACGTGCTTTGATGTAAGAATCATTCGTAAAGTTGCCTTCACGAGTGGCATCATTTAACACCACATTTTCTTTAGTTCTAGCGACATAATTGATAATTGTTTCGGAAAGTTCCGGGAAATTTTCAACAGGCTCAGATTGCAACACTGTTATCCGTTCATCATTGATTGCACCTTCAGCTTCAATCACCAATTGACCCTGCTTTTTTAGAATCAAATAGCCTTTTTGAGCGCCGACATTTTCAATCAAATTTTTCATCAATCGCGAGAGTAATTTATCCTGTACAATTTCCCCCGCAATTGCCTCGGAAGCTTTCATGACTGTAGCGATATCTAAGGAAGAACTAGAACGGCTGCCCGTAGTTGAGGTAGTGGTTGAGATTTCTTGATTTTTCTGCTGATTTATCACAAATAACTGGGGATATCGCGTTTCTAAATCTTTAACTTTAGCCGCCGCACCCCAGAGTTGATAGCAGTAACGAGCTTCCTGCATATAAGCTTTGGCTGTTAGTTCTTTACCTATCGATAAATAAAACTTAGCTGCTAGTTCATAAGCAAGGGCGGCTTCCTGGATGTATTCATTTTCTTTGGCTCCTTGAATAGCGCGATCGTACAAGTCGATAGCTTCTAATTTTTGTCCAAAAACCCGACATTTTTCTGCTGCTACTAAATCCACCTTATGCTGGTAATTCATAGGCGCATATTTTGCCCAGTGCTGTTGCAGTTCTGTTTGATTTTTTTCTACCCGCTCTAAAACTTCTGATATCTCTTCTGATTCTGGGATCAACTGTACTAGAACGCTCAAAGAATCATAGAAATAAAACTGAGGTTCATTAGTCATTCCAGCAACAACGATTAAATGGCGTCTGCACTCAACGGCATGGCTTTGAGCTGATTCGCTCTCCCCAAACAGGTAGCAAAGAATCAGCTTAAATAAATAGAAGACACACATCTGAAGCCGATTATGGATAGACAACCATAGGGGTATGGATTCAGATTCTCGGAAAGGTTCCCCAGACAACGTACTAGGCGGCTCCGTAGCTCCTAGTAAATTTGAGATAAATTGCCAAAGCAGCCGACACCCATTACCTGTTGCCACTTGGTTTAATTGCATCAAACTATTGTAGTAGGCGCGGGTTTTTGGCT
Organism: Microcoleus sp. S13_C3; assembly: GCF_036700905.1. NCBI lineage: Bacteria > Bacillati > Cyanobacteriota > Cyanophyceae > Oscillatoriales > Microcoleaceae > Microcoleus > Microcoleus sp. S13_C3. The sequence continues at coordinate 4,369 of NZ_JAUBPT010000070.1, forward strand.
TCAAGGTGACAAGGGGTTTACCGCACCAAAAAGAATTGAAACAAAAAAGATATGCATTATATCCTGCCCACGCATACTTACCAAATTCTATGGTACTTGTATAGTTCTCTTGCAGAAATTTCAATGTTTCTTTGAGGTGTAATTGGCGGTGTAAGATGAAGTTTCCTACTATATTTAAAACCTGGGTTTTGATAGCTTTGGCATCGAGTTGGTAGACGACATGGAGTGCCAACTGACAAAATTTTACTGCTGTATCCACATCTTTTAAAAGATTACAGGCAATAACGCTATAGTACGTATAACCCATGGCTGAACTCGACGTATTTCCGTATTGAATGGATAGCTTGACTGACAGTAAAACCAATAAGGGCAATAAAGGAGAACCAGATAAGTAAGTTACTGGCAGGACGCTACTAACCATATCCACAATTGCAATTTTTTCGCCATCCGTCATCTGAGGCATGTGACGAAAATCTTCGATTTCTCGGTCTTTCATCAGTTCTCCCACCTCTGCAATTGCCTGTTGAATATCATGCGGTGTGGGTGGGTCAGGAAAGATAATACCCAACTGTTGAAAGAATTGTTGAGCCACGACAAGAGCTTTATCCAGGTTACTCCGGAAAACCATTGACTCAATTCTAATTCGGTAAACATTAACCTGTTCTAGTAACGATCGTGCGTGGGCAATGACCTTCTCAATGACCTGTTCCATTGCATCAAAGTCACCAGACAGCAAAGCCAATTCCGCCGCTAAGTTATGGAATGATAGAGTCATTTTATATTGTCTAGCCCAAGGATTTTCTCCCAGCATTGATAGTCCTGTGCTAGCGTATTCACGACCCGCTTGATAGGCGGTAGCACTTCTGGCTTTGCGACAGGCAATCAGATTGAGTTGGGCTAATTCATCTCGCTCTGTTTGTGAGGTAATTAAAGCTGTTCCATAATTTAATTGATTGATGATTCCAAAAATGGTATCTTCTCTAGCTTCGGACGCCGTTTGTTGTAGCAGTATTTTTCCGATTTGATAATGGGTAGCGGGTTTTTGGGTATCGGGGATTAAAGAATAAGCCGCTTGCTGAATTCTGTCATGAACAAACTTGTATTCTACGGATTGCGTACTGGGTAATTTTCCGGCAATTTCTAATTCCACATCTCCCATATTCCCCAGCAACACGACTAAATTTTCAGCAACGGCTGCGTACAAATCATCCGCAGTTTGTTCCACAGATTTTTTGCAAAGTGAGGCGAGGGTTTTCAGATCGAATTGATTGCCAATGCAGGCTGCTATCTTTAACGTTTCCTGCGTATTCTGTGACTGTTGTTGAATTTTGCTAGCCATCAATTCGACAACATTATTAGTGAAATTTCTCGCTTGAATTTCTTCTAAATTCCACTGCCAACTCCCCTGTGTCCCCCCTTGGTGAGGCTGGGCTGCTTCATTCTCTTGTAGCGGCAATCCCTCGTGAAGATCCCCGATATTTGAAACCCCTACCCCATCCTCTATGGGCTGGGCGGGCACGGGGGCACCGCCCCTACAAAACCCTGGTTTTTCGTAGGGGCAATCCCCCCGTGGTTGCCCCGAAACAGCCCTGGGGGTAAAGTCAAATTGTAAGAGTCCTTCTGTATAAAGCGATTGGAGAAATTCATTCATAAAGAAAGGATTTCCGCCCGTTTTGAAAAACACTAATTCGGCAAGGGAGTTGACTCTTGCTTCCGGGCAATTCAGGGCATCAGAAATCAGTTGAGTAACAGAGGATAAATCCAAAGGTGACAGGAAAATGCGATCGACTTTTGCCCCATTTTTGACAATCTCTTCAATTGTTAGCATTAACGGATGAGCCGCAGAAACTTCGTTATCCCGATAAGCTCCAATTAAAAACAGTCCCGCTGGCGAAGCATTCATCAGCAGTTGCATCAGTTTCAGAGATGCCCCGTCAGCCCACTGCAAATCATCGATAAATATTGTCAGAGGATGTTCGGGTTTGGTAAAGACTTTAATGAAGTTTTGAAACACAAAATTAAAGCGGTTTTCCGCTTCTGCCGCACCCAATTCTGGCGGGGCGGGTTGCTTGCCGATAATTAATTCAATTTCGGGAATTACGTCAATAATAACTTGACCGTTAATTCCCAATGCGTCTAATAACTTTTCCCGCCATTCTTTGAGATTGGCTTCGCTTTCTGCTAACAGTTGTTTTGCTAAATCCTGAAAAGAATTGACAATGGCGCTGTAGGGAATATTGCGCTGATATTGGTCAAATTTACCGGAGATAAAATAACCGCGATGTTGAGTAATCGGTTTGTATAATTCTTGCACCAAAGCTGATTTGCCGATACCAGAATATCCCGAAATCAGCATCATTGAGCTTGTGGCACAGGCATCTTGCCTGTGACTGCTTGTGGCACAGGCATCTTCCCTGTGACTGCTTGTGGCACAGGCATCTTGCCTGTGACTGCTTGTGGCACAGGCATCTTCCCCATGTCCACTTGTGGCACAGGCATCTTCCCTGTGACTGCTTGTGGCACAGGCATCTTGCCTGTGACTGCTTGTGGCACAGGCATCTTCCCCATGTCCACTTGTGGCACAGGCATCTTCCCTGTGACTGCTTGTGGCACAGGCATCTTGCCTGTGACTGCTTGTGGCACAGGCATCTTCCCCATGTCCACTTGTGGCACAGGCATCTTCCCCATGTCCACTTGTGGCACAGGCATCTTGCCTGTGACTGCTTGTGGCACAGGCATCTTCCCCATGTCCACTTGTGGCACAGGCATCTTCCCCATGTCCACTTGTGGCACAGGCATCTTGCCTGTGACTGCTTGTGGCACAGGCATCTTGCCTGTGACTGCTTGTGGCACAGGCATCTTGCCTGTGACTGCTGACTGTTTCAAAAGCTGTTAGTAAACTATCAATTTCTCGCTCTCTGCCATAAAGTTTTTGCGGGATTTGAAAGCGATCAGAAATATCTTGACATCCTAGCGAAAAAAAGGATATATTGTTATTGCTGTGCAGTTGATTTAAGCATTCTTCTAAATCCGCTTTAATGCCGATCGCACTTTGATACCGCTCCTCAGCATTTTTCCCCATCAACTTCATCACAATATCGGAAACAATTTGCGGAATTTCGGGATTCACCTCACAGGGAGATAAGGGCTGTTTAGCAAGATGACTGTGTACCAATTCCAGCACATCCTGAGTGTCAAAAGGCAATTTGTTTGTCAGCAGTTCGTAAAAGGTAGCCCCCAGGGAATAAAAATCCGTGCGGTAATCTAAACTGCGGTTCATTCTGCCGGTTTGTTCCGGCGACATATAAGCAAGAGTTCCCTCTAAAATGTTGGGATTTTTGATGGTGTAATTCTCGCGCGTTAACTGCGTGGAAATGCCAAAATCGATAATTTTGAGTTCTCCGCTAGCTGGATTGAAGACAATATTTGAAGGGTTAATGTCTTTGTGAATGATGTGGGCGCTGTGAATTTGTTGTAAACTTTCTGTAGTGGCGATCGCAATTCGCAAGAATTCTTCAATACTAAATTTTTGCTGCTGCATCCAAATTTTCAAGGATTCGCCGCCAAAATCCTCGACAAACATCACCAGCGTGTTTTGATATGGCTGCAAATCATAGGCTTTGATACAGCCAGTCAGATTCAGAGATTGTGTAATTTTATACTCTGTGCGATAGCGGGCGAGTTCTTGGGGTGTGGGATAATTTTCTTTAAGGACTTTGAGCACGACGGGGAGACTGTCGGGTTGTCGGAATGCTCGGTAAACCAGGGAGTTTGCGCTTTCGTAGATGAGCTCTGTGACTTCAACGCCAGGAAAAGTGAGCATATTCAGCCTGCGGTCAACTTTGCAGTCGAACATAGCATAAATTTGCTCCTCACACCAGAGGTGCGTGAGCCATCAGTCGATTTTAGATTTTAGATTTTAGATTTTAGATTTGACTCCACATCTTAGATTTTAGATTTTAGAAGCCAAGACAGGTTTCCCAGTCAATACAGCTTGTTCGATAATATCAGCGGCGCGTTTAGTTCCTCCCGATCGCCCGATCGCCTCTTGCATCTCGATCGCCCTTTGTTTATACGACTCTTGGGTTAGGACTTTCTCAATTGCCGATCGGACTTTAGAAACGCTCAATTCCTTCAAAGAAACCACTTCGCCAACACCCGTATAAGCAATCCGCGCCGCCACTCCCGGGTGGTCAACAGCCACAGGAATTGCTACCATTGGGACTCCATTGCTCAAAGATTCTAAAGTTGTATTCATCCCGGCGTGAGTAATCGTGAGAGTCGCTTTTTGCAGCAACTCTAATTGCGGTGCATAGCCAACAACGATCGGATTTCCCGGCAAGGGCGGCAAAGATTCGGGACTCGCGCCACCTCCCAGAGAAATTACCAATTGAGCGTCTAATCCTTCACAAGCAGAGGCGATAATTTGAAAAACATCCAACAAGCGATTTTGAATAGTTCCCATAGAGGCATAAATCAATGGTTTACCGGTTAATTTTTCAAAGGGAAAAGGCACTGGTTTGCGCGTTGCTGGGTTGTAATAAGGGCCGGTGAAATGGAAATGTGGAGGTAATTGTTGCCGCGGGAAATCAAATTCAGGCGGTAGCTGACTGAGTTGAGCGAGTTTAGAGTAAGCATCATTTGGGTGAGAGTAGAGAGGTAATTTCCACTCTTCGCGATATTCGGCGATCGTCTCTCTAATCGGTTTGGTAAGAAAATTAAGTAACTGATAGCCGATTTGGTTGCGTAAGCGCCCTTTCCAAGTTGGACTGTATTGCCAAGTAGTCACAATCGGAGGAATGTTGGGTTCTCGATTCAGCATCAACCCACTGCATACAGTTACAAAAGGGATGTTTATAAAATCTGCAATTGTTCCTCCTTCAATTGAAATTTGGTCTACGACTAGAGCTTCTATACCAGCTTGTTTAATAGCGGTTGGCGCGTCTCTGAGAATAGCAGCTAATTTTTTATGACCTGCTTTAAGACTATATTGCAAGGCAGCCAGTCCGCTGAGTTTTCCTCGTTGGGTAAACTCTTCTGCGTTTGAGCCGAGGGGAAATTCATCTTCAGCTAATGACTGGCATTCTAATCCGCTGACTAAGGTTGTGGCTTGAGCATCAAGGAAGCCAAATACCGTGACTCGATGACCTCGGCGAAGCAGTTCGCAGCCTAATGTTGTCATGGGGTTGAGGTGGCCGGTCTCGGCTGGACAGAGAATGCCAAAGTGGGTCATGAGTTAAGGCTCCGTGTGAGTTTAAACTTGTTTTAGCATTTAATGGGCGGTGTGAGGGGTTTTTGTTGGGCGTTGGGCAGTTGGGGCGATCGCTTGGAGAAACTCAGGAATGGGACGCAGGCTTTAGTCATTGCAAGAGAGTGTTACCAGTATATAGTTGTATGCGATCTGCGATACCTAGCCAAAAGTTCAGGTAATCTCCTCAACTAAAGGTTAGTTACTAGCGGATTTGGGTACTCTAGCTCACAATCAAATTCAATCAACTATTCAGGGTGCTAGTTTTGTTTTTGATAAGATTACTGAACCAACCCCAGTGCAACAAAAGGTTCTAGTTTTGCTTGTGTTTCTCTAACTTATACGCAGTAAACCGGACGCCCGAATCTTTCTTTAAAAAGCTTAATCTACACTGAATATACCTTTTGTCTAGTGGGGAAGTTCAGTGTAATTGGTGATTGGTAATTGTAGGTTGGGTAGAACGAAGAGAAACCGCACCTACAATTACTATTAACAGTCAATCGATTTTAGATTTTAGATTTTAGATTGAAGCATTGACCCCACGGATAAATTCGGGGGGCAAGCTTCATCGGATACAGGTTTTTGATTTCTCCGTCCTGAGTCTGCGAAGGAATGAATCCGGGGGCTTGTATCCTGGATGCTTTCGGTCAAAATCAAAACTCAAAAGTTAACAGTCAACAGTTAATTGTTAACCGTTGACTGTTAAACTGAATGCCTGTGCCGAACTCGCTAGAAACGGCGGGAATGGCTGTTCATTCTTTGGATTTAGAACTTTTGGAAAGCTTACCTTCAAAAGGTTGAACTCCACTATTGGGATAGTTGTCATCGCTGGGGCTAAAAATCCGCACCGCTGCTTCCGAAATGTAACGCATCGCGTTTGCCAAAGATTTAGAAAGATTCATAGAATCTGCCTCTCTAGTCTGGGTTCTGATACTTTTAATATTACTCGGATTTTTGGGCTGTGGATGAGTTTAGCAATATTTATTTGAATTACTTATTGGTCTGCAACAATTAAGCAAGCTGAAGCTTTGAGAAATTACGCATTTTTGGACGATCGACCTTTTGGTGGTAGATTTTTCCTTGCTAAGCTCAAGCAGTCGCGATCGCCCTCCCGACGCTCAGAAACCGGGTTGTCTAACTCTATTCAAGGGCTGCAACGAAATATTTTCGCAAAAAACCCGCAACGCTTGAGTGTTTATGCTTAATTCCTGAGTTTGTTAAATTAAGTATTTATATGGGTTTTACCATAATATTAATCTACCAATTAACCGAAATCCGCTATTAAAGGGCATAATCAGCGAATTTTTCCGACAAATATCTGCAATCTTTATCAAAAATTTACAAAAAGATATGGTATTTGTCACTATAATTAAGAAAAATAAGTTTGTCCGGGGTTTTTTTATGAAAACTACCACAGAAAGCCTGCAGCTCACAGGTTTTGAAGAAATCTTAGAAGACCGGGAACTGACGGTTTCTTCAGCAGATTACAGCCTTTTGACCGATCTCTACCAGCTAACGATGGCCGCTTGTTACATCGGGGAAGGGCTCGACGGGCGGGCCGCGAGTTTTGAATTATTCGCGCGCAGGCTGCCAGAGGGTTTTGGCTACGCGATCGCGATGGGTTTGGCTCAAGTTATCGATTATTTGGAAAAATTTCGGTTTTCGCCGACGCAAATTGAGGCTTTGCAGTCCACTGGGATTTTTGCCGGTGCAGGAGAGCGATTTTGGACTTTACTCGCCACCGCCCGTTTTACTGGCGATGTTTGGGCGGTGCCGGAGGGGACGGCGGTTTTTGCCAACGAGCCTCTGCTGCGAATTGAGGCTCCTCTGTGGCAGGCTCAGTTAGTGGAAACTTATTTATTGAATGCCATAAATTATCAAACTTTGATTGCGACGCGGGCAGCGCGGCTGCGGGATGCGGCGGGCCCAGAGGCTAAGTTGCTGGAATTCGGGACGCGCAGGGCTTTTGGGCCTCAAGCTGCTGTTTGGGCGGCTAGGGCTGCCCTGGCTGCGGGGTTCGATGGAACTTCTAATGTTTTGGCTGCTTTGAAGTTGGGCCGCAAGCCTGTCGGTACGATCGCCCATGCTTTGGTAATGGCTGTGGCGGCTCTCGAAGGCAGTGAGAATCAGGCGTTTGCAGCTTTTCACCGCTATTTTCCGGGGGCGCCGCTGCTGATCGATACTTATGATACTGTGGCGGCGGCGCGGATGTTGGCCGATCGAGTAAACAGCGGTGAAATGCTGTTGGAAGGCGTGCGGCTGGATTCGGGCGATTTGGCGGTGCTGTCTCGGGAAGTTCGATCGATCCTTCCGGGCGTTCCAATTTTTGCTAGTGGCGATTTGGACGATCGAGAAATTGCTAAATTAAAAAGTAGCGGCGCTTGCATTGACGGTTACGGTTTGGGAACCAAGTTGGTCAGCGGTTCCCCTGTGAACGGTGTTTATAAGTTGGTGGAAATTGACGGAATTCCGGTGATGAAAGAGGCAAGCGGCAAGGTAACATATCCAGGAAGAAAGCAAATTTTTAGACATATTGAAAATGGGCAAATTCTCGGAGATTGTTTGGGATTGTCAGGAGAAAATCTTCACAATTGCGATTCTTACTTACCATTAATGGAGTTGGTTGTCAAGGAGGGAAAACGAGTGGAGAAGCCGGAAAGTTTGGACGATATCGCCAAACGAACTGCTGCTTCTGTCGCCAGTCTTCGCCCCGAAACTCGCCAACTTGACAACCCGATTTCGCCGCCTGTGGAAATTTCTACAGATTTGCAGAGTCTCACCCAAAAAACGAAAAAGAGTCAGTAGTCAGTAGTCATTAGTCAGTAGTCATTAGTCATATCATGTCCGGTCGATTACCCTTCATCAGGTAGGGGCGGGTTCACCAATAATATCTGCCAATAATTGACAATCTCAAAAACCCGCCCGGCCGGGATATTATGGTCAATCGATCGGACATGATATCATCAATCAACAGTCAACAGTCAACAATCAACAGTCAACAGTCAACAGTCAACAATCAACAGTCAACAATTACCGATTCCCTATGCAGAAGATTGCTCTTTTTGGAACAAGTGCCGATCCACCCACAGCAGGACACAAAACTATTCTGAGTTGGCTTTCGCAACATTTTGATTGGGTCGCTGTTTGGGCGTCGGACAATCCTTTTAAGTCGCACCAGACTTCTCTAGAACACCGATCGGCAATGCTGCTGTTAATGATTCAAGAAATTAATTCGCCCAGACACAATCTTTGCTTGCATCCAGAACTCAGCAGTCCGAGGACGGTGGAAACTGTGGAACAAGCAAGATTGCTGTGGCCGAATGCAGATTTGACGCTGGTAATAGGTTCGGACTTGGTGGGGCAACTGTCTCGCTGGTACAAATTTGAACAATTGTTAAAACAAGTGGACTTGCTGATAGTACCGCGACCGGGTTATCCGTCAGAACAATTAGATTTGTGGCAGTTGAGGCGCATGGGTGCAGACGTGGCGATCGCATCTTTGAATGGTCCCAATGTTTCTTCTACCTTCTATCGGGAAACAGGAGACACCCAAGCCCTGACTCCGACCATCGAAGATTACATCAATAGGGAGCATTTGTACGCATGGCACGAGGCACGAAAAAGGGCGAAGGTTGCTCATTAGCTGACTTTAAAGTAGGAGTAGATAATGTGATTTTTTCCGTCGATGCCGTGCAGAACCGCTTGTTGGTGCTGTTGGTAATGCGGCAAGACGAACCGTTTATCGATTCTTGGAGTCTTCCCGGTACTTTGGTGCGTCAGGGTGAGTCTCTTGAAAATGCGGCTTACCGGATTTTGTCTGAGAAAATTCGGGTAAAAAATTTGTATCTGGAGCAATTGTATACTTTCGGAGAACCGGGGCGCGATCCTCGGGAATTTACCAGGGGCGATCGCTATCTTTCGGTGAGTTATTTTGCTTTGGTTCGCTTTGAGGAAGCTGAGTTAATTGCTGGGAGTGTAGTGGCGGGTGTGGGCCACCGCGTCGGCGGCATTGCTTGGTATCCCGTGCAACAAGTTCCACAGCTTGCCTTCGATCACAATCAAATTCTCGAATACGGATACCGGCGACTGCGTAACAAACTTGAATACAGCCCGGTAGCTTTTGAAGTTTTGCCGGAACTTTTTACTTTGAGCGATTTGTATCAGCTTTATACAACTATTTTGGGGGAAAATTTTTCTGATTATTCTAATTTTAGAGCTCGATTGTTAAAATTGGGTTTTTTGTGCGATACCGGTGTTAAGGTTTCGCGGGGGGCTGGCCGCCCTGCTAGTTTGTACCGATTTGATGCGGCCGCGTTTGCTCCTTTCAAAAATAAGCCGTTGGTGTTTATCTAGCTGTTACTTGGATGACATTCTGGGATCAATTTAGTAACATTAGAATAGAAGCTATTAAGGAGTGCAGACTATGAAAGACCCTGATGAATGCGCTAATATTCACGAAGTGCGGGAGGAAATTGATATTATCGATCGAGAAGTGATTGAGGCTTTGAGCAAGAGATTTCAATACGTCATCGCTGCCGCCAGGTTCAAAACGAGTGAAGCTAGCGTTAAATCGTTCGATCGCTTTCACGATATGTTACAGCAGCGGCGGGAGTGGGCTCAAGAATCGGGTTTGAATCCGGATGTGGTTGAAAATATTTACCGGGATTTGGTAAATTATTATATTGAGGAAGAGTTGAAACATTACAAATCCAAGTAATCTTTCGCTACATTCAAATCTAGGACTATAGGAAAGTGAGTCCGCGCGGGCGGACTGTTAGCAATATTTATTAAGTGATTTGGTAATATGAAAATTGCGATCGCACAACTCAACCCTACTATTGGTGATATCTTGGGCAACTCCAATCTAATTCTGGAGGCGGCGAAAAAAGCTGATGTTGAGGGCGCAAACTTATTGCTAACACCGGAACTTTCCCTGATCGGTTATCCGCCGCGCGATTTGTTAATGAATCCGAGTTTCATTGCAGATGCAGGTGCACAGTTGCTGCAACTGGCGCAAGCTTTGCCGCCGGAGTTGGCAGTCATAGCAGGCACTGCCTTACCTAATGCTAATGCTGTTAAACTCGGCGGAAAATCATTGTTTAATAGCGCTGTTTTGTTGCAAAATGGCGTGGTCAAACAAGTTTTTCATAAACGCTTGTTGCCTACTTATGATGTATTTGATGAAGACCGATATTTTGAACCGGGAGAAAACAGCCATTATTTTAGTATTGGCCAAGTCAAAATCGGCGTTACAATTTGTGAAGATTTGTGGAACAATGAAGAGTTTTGGGGTAAACGCAGTTACGCGGGCGACCCTGTTTCGGATTTGGCAAAATTGGGTGTAGATTTAGTGGTGAATTTGTCGGCATCGCCTTATTCTGCGGGGAAGCGGGGAGTGCGATCGGCGATGTTGCAGCACAGCGTCATCCGCTGCGGGAAACCGATTATTTACGCTAATCAGGTAGGCGGAAATGACGATATTATTTTTGACGGCAGCAGTTTTGCTGTGAATCGAAAGGGTGATTTAATTCAGGTATTGGCTTCTTTTGAAACTGATTTGGCGCTGCTGGAATATGACCCAGCTAAACAAGATTTAGTTGGCAGCGGGAACGGGCAAGATGCCCGTTCCACAACTGATTTGGGATTAGGTGAAGGACGACAAAAACTAGGTTCGATCGGCAGTGGCGTTGGCAGCGGCGGCAACGGGCAAGATGCCCGTTCCACAACTGATTTGAGTTTTCATCCGGCAGAGGGAGATGCAGAAATTTGGGCTGCTTTGGTTTTGGGAGTACGAGATTATGTTCGCAAGTGCGGTTTTTCTAAGGTTGTACTCGGTTTGAGTGGCGGGATAGATTCGGCTTTGGTGGCTGCGATCGCCAGTTGCGCGATCGGGCCCGAAAATGTTCTAGGGGTGTTGATGCCTTCTCCTTACAGTTCGGATCATTCGGTTAATGATGCTGTGGAATTAGCCCGAAATCTGGGCATCGCGATCGAACTATTGCCCATCGGCGATTTAATGAAAACTTACGATCGCACTCTAGCCAATTTGTTTGTCAATACAACTTTCGGGATTGCTGAGGAAAATATTCAATCGCGGATTCGTGGCAATCTGTTGATGGCAATTTCTAACAAGTTCGGACACTTGCTGCTTTCGACGGGCAATAAGTCGGAAATGGCGGTGGGTTACTGCACTCTCTACGGGGATATGAATGGGGGATTGGCGGTGATTTCCGATGTGCCGAAAACTCGCGTTTATTCGCTTTGTCGGTGGCTGAATTCGGGCGGATATGTAGGGGCGGTGCCCCCGTGCCCGCCCTCTCCGTACCCACACCCGTGCCCACCCCTGGGAAAGGAAATTATTCCGGTTAATATTATTACTAAAGCGCCGAGTGCTGAACTGAAACCTGGCCAAATTGACCAAGATTCTTTGCCGGGTTACGATGTTTTGGATGACATCTTGCATCGGTTGATAGAAAATCACGAATCTGCCCAAAAAATTGTCGCTGCCGGACACGATGAAGCCGTGGTTAAACGGGTAGTAAAATTAGTGAGGCAAGCAGAGTTTAAACGGCGCCAAGCAGCCCCGGGTTTGAAAATTAGCGATCGAGCTTTTGGTACCGGTTGGCGGATGCCGATCGCCAAATCTTCCTTCTATTAAACGCATCATTAAACGCAAAATGGTTAACATCGACGGTACTTTCGGCTTTGATTTTCTCCTGGGAACTCTCAGCAACGATACGATGAGAGGATTTGCGGGTAATGACACTATTCAAGGTTTGGGGGGAAATGACCGAATTTTTGGCGATCGGGAAAATGATTTGCTAGCAGGAAATGAAGGGGCTGATACGCTGTCTGGTGGGCAGGGAAGCGATACAATCTATGGAGGACAAGGTGAAGATTGGATTTTTGGCGATCGGGGTCACGATTTGCTAATAGGCGCCGAAGGCAGGGATATCTTGACAGGAGGCGCGGGGGAGGATTTATTTGTGATGGAAAAAACCTCCGCCGCCTCTACTATTACTGAAGCCGATATAATTACAGATTTTGGCGACGGCAATGATAAAATTGTCTTGACAGACGGCATGAACTTTAGCGATTTAGAGCTTTCTGTTTCCGACAACCAAACTATTATGAAAGATAAAAACTCGGGTAATTATTTAGGAGTTGTTTCGGGAAATTCTAATCTGACTGAATCCAACTTTATTTCGCTGTTTGGCGGACTAGATAGGGGTCAGCTTTTGCCAATTTCTGTTAACACGATTATAGCCGATCGCGCGATCGGACTGGAAGTGGCGCAAACTCCCCAAGAACAAGCCACAGGTTTAATGTTTCGCACAGAATTGCCGGATGACAGGGGAATGCTTTTCCCGATAGAACCTGCGCGAAACGTGCGTTTTTGGATGAAAAACGTGTTTATTGAGCTCGATATGGTTTTTCTGCGGGAAGGCATCGTGCAGGCGATAATTCCTAACGTACCGCCGTGTTTGAGCGAAACCTGCCCCAACTACGGCCCCGATGTTCCCGTTGACGGAGTTATTGAACTCAGAGGCGGAAGGGCGGCCCAATTGGGACTCAAAGTTGGCGATCGGATTCCCAATTTACCCTAAAAAGGTAGATGATATCATGTCTGTTTGATTCGGACTTGTATGATGTTAAATTTTGTAGGGGCGGGTTCACCAACAATAATTGCCCATAATCTACAATATAATAAACCCGCCCCCACCCATACTACGGGACATGATATGATTTTATCGCAGCATTAAACATTTGTGCATCCAATGAATCCTATTGAATTAAAAATAATACCCCATCAAACTCAAGACGGTTTAGCTTACCAACATTTGCGCTTGCGAATTACCACTCAAGACGGTATCATCATACCCGATGATTTACAAGGTTTGAAACTTCCTCAAAACGTTCAATTCAGCCAAGGAATTGTCATTGAAGGTAGAGGAGCAATTTGGCTGTATGGGTATTTAGTGCACGAATGTCATCCTGCAGCTTGGGTGGGATGTTACGATCCGCGATTAGAAGGTGCCGTGGTAGTAGCGACGCACAAGCACGAGGTATCTGTTGGACAGGTATTAAAATTGAGTTTACCAAGCGATTAAGACTCTCCTGAGTTTGAGGTAATAATAAATAAAAATAAAACTTGCTTTGGTGGGGGCATATTACCTGCGTTAGCGACACGCTAACACTACTGTTTCCACCACAAATCCAGGAGAGTCGCGATTAAATTAGAGCGTGTTGAGTGAATAGTCCGAACTATTGTGCACCAGACTATCCAGCTATGAATGCCGCTCCAGAAATGCAAGTCTTGAACAGTCAGGATGCCTGTGCCACAATAATATAATTTTTGGAGAAGTCTATTCACAAACATTAGTCGATCGCCATACAAACCCGCGAATCTTTTTTGTCAGAAGCTAGGGGCGATCGAACACTCGTGAATTTACCAAACTTGCAATTTTAGTGTGAGGACTTATGACTATTACTCGCGTCTCTGTAGACTCAGCAGGCAATCAGGCGAACGGCTTCTCCAACGCTTACTCCATCTCAGCCAACGGGCGGTTTGTGGCGTTTCAATCTCAGGCATTCAACCTCGTGCCGGGAGACACCAACAATAAAAACGACATCTTCGTGCGGGACTTGTCAACCAATACTACCACCCGCGTCTCTGTAGATTCAGCAGGCATTCAGGGAAACAACGACTCCTTCAATCCCTCAATCTCAGCCGACGGGCGGTTTGTGGCGTTTGCATCTTTTTCCAACCTAGTGCCGGGGGATACTAACAATCAACCGGACATCTTCCTGCGGGACTTGTTAACCAATACCACCACCCGCGTCTCTGTAGACTCAGCAGGCAATCAGGGGAACAGCGACTCCAACAATTCCGCCATCTCAGCCGACGGGCGGTTTGTGGCTTTTCAATCTTATGCATCCAACCTAGTGCCGGGAGACACTAACAATCGGTTCGACATCTTCGTGCGGGACTTGTCAACCAATACCACCACCCGCGTCTCTGTAGACTCAGCAGGCAATCAGGGGAACAGCGACTCCCTCACCCCCTCCATCTCAGCCGACGGGCGGTTTGTGGCGTTTACTTCTTATGCCTCCAACCGATTGGGAGAGACGAACAATCGCGACGACATCTTCGTGCGGGACTTGTCAACCAATACCACCACCCGCGTCTCTGTAGACTCAGCAGGCAATCCGGGGAACAGCGACTCCTCCAATCCCTCCATCTCAGCCGACGGGCGGTTTGTGGCGTTTCAATCTCAGGCATCCAACCTAGTGCCGGGAGACACTAACAATTTTTTTAACCAAGCTAAGATTTTCGTGCGGGACTTGTCAACTAATACTACCACCCGCGTCTCTGTAAACTCAGCAGGCAATCAGGGGGACGAAAACTCCTTCAACCCCTCCATCTCGGCCGACGGGCGGTTTGTGGCGTTTTCTTCTGCTGCATCCAACCTCGTGCCGGGAGACACGAACAATAAACAGGACATCTTCGTGCGGGACTTGTCAACCAATACTATCACCCGCGTCTCTGTAGATTCAGCAGGCGATCGGGGGCAGTATGACAACGCGTTATTTGGGCCCTTAATATCAGCCGACGGGCGGTTTGTGGCGTTTGCATCTGGTGCATCCAACCTCGTGCCGGGGGATACCAACAATACCACCGACATCTTTGTTTCTGACACCGGCAACACTTCAGGTGGCATCAATAACCCTCCAAACGTCATCAACGGCACTCCCGGCAACGACAACCTGACAGGCACTCCCGGCAGCGACACCATCAACGGTTTGGCAGGCGATGACGTGCTGACTGGTTTGCGGGGCAACGATATCATCAATGGTGGCGACGGCAGCGATAACCTGTTTGGGGGAAAAGGTTTTGACACCCTCAACGGCGGTTTGGGAAACGATAATCTTGGCGGTGGCGCGGGCAACGATGTATTTGTTTTAGGTGGGGGATTTGGAGTTGATACCATCTCTGATTTCGCCAACTCTCAAGATACCATTCAATTAATCAACGGCTTGACTTTCGGACAGCTATCAATTTCCCCTGGAACTAACGGCACATTAATTAGAGTAGCCAGCAGCGGTGAAGTTTTAGCTTCTTTGATAGGCGTTGCTCCCAATTTCATTGGCCCTGAAGATTTCCTCTCTGTTTAGATATCTGCCGATGCTCAATTGTCTGCTTTGTCCTTTCACCGAATATTTCACCTTTACTCAAAGAACGCGATCGGGACTTATGCACTCCGACAGAGAAACCGGGTTTTTTACCGAATCTGCGGGTCACAACGCAGTATTTTCGTAAAAAACCCGGTTTCTGAACCCCCGTGTACAAGCCCTAGCAAAAAATGGTTTGACGCGCAATATACTGTTGTTAGCTCTTAGTTATTAATTATGGCAAGTTACAGAACAGTGTTGTTTCTTAACAGCCTAACTGTAGTATTTGTAGGGCTAGTGACGGCGTGTCTGACTTTATTTGGTTCTTCAGTAAAAGGGTTATTTTTGCCGCATTGCTCTGCCACGTATCCGGCTGCAGGTTTCTTTTTTTTGGCGTTTCAAATGTTATTTTATTTATCGGTAATGGTGTGCGCTTTTACCTTTGGATTGCTGAGAATTATTCAACCAGATCGCCCAGAAAATCGATTTATTTTATATTCGGCACTGTTTGCAGGTTGCTTTCTATTCAATGAAGTTTTTCGCACCCATGTTCATCTAGGACGTGCGGGTTTTCCGAAAGTGACAATTGTCATATTTTACGCTGTGCTGGCAATTGCCTACGGATTAGCTTTTCGGAGACAAATTCGCTCGACTGCCTATCCTTTACTGCTGAGTGGCGTTGGTTTGTTATTTGTTGCCTTTTTTGCAGAAGCGCTGCCTTTAAAAAACGAGATTGTTTCGAGCTTGCTGGAGGGAATACCGAAGCTGTTGAGCGGGATTAATATTGCACTTTATTTTTGGTTTTTGTGTCAGGGTTTGATAGTGCGATCGCTCAATTTTTCTAACAATAAATTACATCCCGAATGAAGTAAGATGAAAATTTGCCGTTGGGTGGGGGCGGGTTTTTGAGATTGTCGGTTTTTGGCAAATATTGTTGGTAAAACCCGCCCCTACATGATTGTATAATCGGTTAAAACTGAGATATTGCACCCTTTTCAATTAGCCTTTTCTGAACAGGCTTTCCGGCCTGTTCCACAAGAAAATTTATATTTTGTGGAACAGGAATCTTGCCTGTTGCTGACGCAAGATGCCTGTTCCACAAGAAAATTTATATTTTGTGGAACAGGAATCTTGCCTGTTGCTGAAAATGGTGCAAAATATCAGTTAAAACAAAAAGTACCGCTGCGCCATTGGCAAAACTGTTGCCGGTTCGCAAGTTAACAATTCCCCATCCGCCCTGACTTCATAAGTTTCTGGATCGACTTCCATTTGTGGCAAATAATCGTTGAGTTTCATATCTCTTTTACTAATTTGTCTGGTGCCGGAAACTGCTACAGTGGGCTTTTGCAAACCGAGCTGTGCCGCAATATCTCGATCGCGCGCAGCTTGGGAAACAAACGTCAGACAAGTCGCCCCAATCGCACCGCCAAAACTGCCAAACATCGGCCGCATATGCACCGGTTGCGGCGTCGGAATGCTGGCGTTAGCATCTCCCATCTGCCCATAGGCGATCGCCCCTCCTTTAATTACCAGTTCCGGTTTCACCCCAAAAAAAGCCGGCCGCCACAAACACAAATCCGCCAATTTCCCCTCTTCCACCGAACCGACATACTGACTAATTCCGTGAGTTATTGCCGGATTAATTGTATATTTCGCAATGTACCGCTTCACCCGAAAATTGTCATTTTCTCCTCCTGTGGAACGGGCATCTTGCCCGGATAAATCACCTGTGGAACGGGCATCTTGCCCGCCCAAACCCCCTGTGGAACGGGCATCTTGCCCGCCCAAACCCCCTGTGGAACGGGCATCTTGCCCGTATAAATCACCTGTGGAACGGGCATCTTGCCCGTATAAACCCCCTGTGGAACGGGCATCTTGCCCGTTCAAATTCCCCCTTTGAACCTTCATTTTATGTGCCGTTTGCCAAGTCCGAATAATCACCTCTCCCACTCTCCCCATCGCCTGAGAATCCGAAGAAATCATACTAAACGCACCTATATCGTGCAAAATATCCTCAGCAGCAATAGTTTCCCTTCTAATTCTCGATTCAGCAAAAGCCACATCTTCAGGAATGCCTCGATCCAAATGGTGGCAAACCATCAACATATCTAAATGTTCTTCTAAAGTATTGACAGTGTAAGGGCGAGTCGGGTTAGTTGACGAGGGCAAAACATTAGCTTGTCCGCACACTTTAATAATATCCGGTGCGTGTCCGCCGCCAGCACCTTCGGTGTGGTAAGTGTGAATAGCGCGATTTTTAAATGCGGCAATTGTAGCTTCCACAAATCCCGCTTCATTGAGAGTATCGGTGTGAATTGCAACTTGCACATCGTACTCGTCAGCTACACTCAAACAAGTGTCGATCGTTGCTGGTGTAGTTCCCCAATCTTCGTGGAGTTTCAAACCCATTGCACCGGCAAAGATTTGTTCGACTAATCCTTGGGGTTGACTGCTATTTCCTTTACCTAAAAACCCTAGATTTACCGGGAAAGCGTCAGCAGCTTGCAGCATTCGGTACATATGCCAAGGCCCAGGAGTGCAGGTTGTGGCGTTTGTACCCGTTGCGGGGCCAGTGCCACCGCCGATCATTGTCGTGATTCCAGAGGCGATCGCCACTTCAATTTGCTGCGGACAAATAAAGTGAATGTGAGTGTCAATTCCCCCAGCCGTGAGAATCATTCCTTCACCGGCAATTACTTCTGTACCCGGCCCGATAATAATATCTACCCTATCTTGAATATAAGGATTTCCGGCTTTACCAATTTTGTAAATTTTGCCGTCTTTAATCCCAACATCTGCTTTAACAATTCCCCACCAGTCTAATATTAAAGCATTAGTAATTACCGTGTCAACGGCACCCTCAGCATTAGAAATAGGCGACTGTCCCATGCCGTCGCGAATGACTTTGCCACCGCCAAATTTAACTTCATCCCCGTAGGTGGTGAAGTCTTTTTCAACTTCAATGAATAATTCTGTATCGGCTAACCGGACGCGATCGCCCACAGTCGGCCCGAAAGTTTCCGCATAAGCGCGGCGATCCATTCTGTAACTCATTTTAATCCACTCCTCATCAAATTTTCTAGAATTTTTCTCATTGCCCCAATGCTTGAGTATACATTAATTTATGCTAAAAATTTTCCGTTTGTATACCTTCTATAAACTCAACAAATGGTTTGAAACATTGAGGACATTTCTCGGCAATTTCTTGATACCAAGTCTTCCCTAGTATCAATTGTGGATCCACCCTTTTATCGTATTTTTTGCCAGAATCTCGGAAAAGTTGATCTACAATTTTCGAGGGGGGGCGATCGTGATTTTGGTCTTCTACTGGTATTGTCCAGGTGACAGCTAGAGAAGTAACTCCTAGTTTACCTCGTAATGCAGATTCAGCCGCCAAAATCAAAGCTTCCATTTCGTATTTAAAACAAAAAACTTTGAAGCGTTCTTTGAGACGTTCATCCTGAATACCTTTCTTTTGTAATGCTTGATAAAAATTCTCCATAATTCCAGCTTTTAGCTGTTGAAAAGTCTCATGGGGAAACCCTTTATTCTTAGGATATAAGTCTGGCAACAGAATTACAATTGAATTCGGAGTCCTGCAAAGAATATTAACAGCTTTTATTGGAGCATTCAGCAGCAACTCTTTTTTAGCGTCACCTCCTCTATCATTGTTCTCTCCTTTGATTGGAAAAAACTCTATACTGACACCTTCTTCAGATTTTTGGTCAATCAAATTTACTAACAATGCTTCCATTGCATTTTTATCTGATGGCCCTTCTACATAGATAATTACCCTCATGGTAGAAGTTCCAATTCATCACTGCGGTGGAGTTTTTCAATTTCCTCTGTCCCAAAGTCATCAAGCATATCTGTTAAAACTTTGGAATTACCAGGTTTAATAAACTTTGATTCTCCATTCTCCTTTCGCATCACAGCAATTTGGGAAATATCAAATTGGGTTAAAAAATAAGAAGAATGAGTAGCCAAAAGAACCTGAGTGCGTTCAGCAGCTTTTTCAAACAATCCTGCTAAAAGAGGGAGTGTCCGAGGATGAACACCTTGATCCGGCTCATCAATACAAATTAGAGAGGGTGGTTTCGGGTGCAAACAAAGACAAATCCAACAAATTAATCTTAGAATACCATCGGATAAATCCGCAAGACTTAAATCCTGGTTAATCCCCTTTTCCTGCCAAAATGCGATAACTTCCCCAGGCCCGCCGCGAGCTTTTACAGTCAATTTTTTGAATCCTGGAATAACTGATTGTAAATGTTGTTGCAGGTCATCAAAAACGGCGCTATGTTCAGTCATTAAATAGTGTAATACTGAACTCAAATTGCCTGCATCTTCATCCAACACTGGTTCTTGTTCAATGAGAACAGATTTGCGAATTTTGTGATTAGCAATGTTAAATGAACTGTAAAATTTCCAACCCCCGATATACTCTCGTAGTTTATAGAGAGTTGCTAAATCTGGATTTGTTATTGTCCTGAGTGCGAGTTGATTGCGTTTTGGAAATACGCGGTTTGTCTCTGCATATCCTGGTTCGCGATACAAACCTTCAGTACCTTTAATATCCATGAACAAATGTTGAGATGACTCCACTCGCTCGAAAGAAATTTGCGGATTGCTTCTCGGCCCCATGAGTTCTCCTTGATAGGAGATATTAGACTCACCTGTATCAATTTTCAGCTCCCATTCAAACTTTTCTGAGCCGGGAATATGGAAAATCTGTTGACCGATAGAACCCTTAATAATTTCGTTAGGAATCTCGCTTTCCATACTGTGGGTCAAAAATTTTAGAAACTCAAACAGGCTTGATTTCCCAGAACCATTAGCTCCGACAATAATTTCTAGTGGTTCCAATGGAGCAGTAAAATCTCGGAATGGTCTATAACCCTGAATTTTGATTGAGGTTATTCGGGAGTGCGGTGTCATTTCGCTACCTGTCGTTTTAGTAATATTGTTGATAATACAGGACTTACGCACGGCTGCCAAAAACCAGGTTTCTCTGTCAATATCTATCGCATAGATGCACAATTTTTCTCAGAAACTGGGTTTTTCGCGTAAGTCCTATAATAGTCTAATTGTCTCTCATCCATCTAACTCACCATTCACTTTTCCATTAAAGCCGTAGACTTGACGACTACCAACAAACGGCACTAATTGAACTTCCCTTTCATCTCCCGGTTCAAATCTAACTGCTGTTCCCGCCGGAATATCCAATCGCATTCCTTTTGCTTGTTCTCGATTAAATTCTAAGGCTTCGTTGGCCTCATAGAAGTGATAGTGGGAACCTATTTGAATGGGTCGATCGCCTTTATTTCCTACCAGCAACCGCAGCGTAGGGCGATCGGCATTTAATTCTATTTCGCCTGCTGAAACAATCATTTCTCCGGGAATCATCTTTTCCTCCTCTGAGTCTATGTGGTTAATTTTTTAACGGATCGGATCGTGTACTGTTACCAACTTAGTTCCGTCCGGAAAAGTCGCCTCAACCTGGACTTCATGCACCATTTCTGGTATCCCTTCCATCACATCTTCCCGCGTCAGGAGAGTTGTCCCGTAACTCATTAAATCGGCGACGGTGAGGCCATCTCTTGCTCCTTCTAAAATGGCGGCGGAAATGTAGGCTAGTGCTTCTGGATAGTTTAATTTTAAACCTCTTTGTTTGCGGCGCTCTGCTACCAGGGCGGCGGTGAAAATCAGCAGTTTGTCTTTTTCTTGGGGGGTGAGTTGCATTTTTATTCTTGTAAGTGCGATCGCATTATTTGGTTATGATATCGTTTACGGTTGTTTCTGAATGATTAAACCGCAAAGGGCGCTGAGGGCGCAGAGTCAGAGAAGAGAGAGATGAATAATCTAGTTAGGAGGGCAACTATAGATTGAAACTCAAAGATCATCCTATTTTATCCAAACTCTGGGCAAACAGCAAGGGCGTTGTGAAAAAGATAAGCGCAGCAAGTGCCAAATGCTGACAAACCAGTCTCTAGCTGCGGTGGTGGATGTACCGCGATATCGGCACAGCAAACCGTTAGGAATACGAGTCACGCCGACGGTGGAATTACCAGGATAAACTGTGGCCTCAGATGGCAAATCTCGCACTTTTTCCACGAGTTCGGCTGTAACGGGTTCGCCTAGCCAAGCGAGGGTGGCGACTACGGGTTTTCCTGCGAGGCCGTGAGGACTTTCGAGCATTTTTTCTCCACCTTTGAGCAATTGTCTGTCAATCCATAAAGGGCTGTTTTGTTGCCAGATTTCGGTGTGCGAGATCCATTCTCCAGACAAGAACTTTTCGCCCCTAGCACTGCGTCCAAATCGGGTAATTTCCCACAGTAAAATCCTCGCTGTTGGTGCTAATTCTACCCGCAAATTTTGCCGATATATTGCGCCGTCAAAAACTATTGTTTCCTGTGGCAGCCATTCTAAATTAGCACCTGGTTCTAGTTTGATGTCAATATTTTGTTGTGATTCTAGTCCGCTGCTGCGATAGATTTTACTAGCAGCGGCGCTGGTAATCAAGGCTTTGGCGTTGGGTTGGAGGTGAAAATGGCTGGAAAGTCGATCGCCCCCGACAACTCCACCAGCCGTGTGCAAGATGACGCTGTGACAAATCTCTTTACCTTCAGGATAAAACGGGCGCTGCACCTTTAGGGGCGCTTGCATTTGATTGTGAATGATTTGAGTTGCACCGCTGCGGTTAGCGTAGACTAAATCCAGGCTGCCGTGCCATCCATTTTCAACTTGATCTATATGTTGTTTGGTCAAATTTTCCGTCACTAATTTTTAAATTTAAAAACATTCCCAATCAAAAACATACCACGACTGCGGCGCTTCCCTGCAATTAGTTAAATAATGATAATCGTTATCTAAAATATTTTTGGTTTCTGCACTTATTAGTATAATAATTTACATTTATCAAATGTCAGATCGGCGAAGATGCGCGTACCATGTAAAAATCAGTAACTAGAGGAGTGCAGAATATGCCTCAAGTTCTCTTCAAAGTTGACTTGACCAAACCGATGTCTGAACAGGAATTAGTCGGTCACAATCGCTGGCATCCAGATATTCCAGCAGTAGTTTCCGTCAATCCCGGCGATGTATTTCGCATCGAGTGCAAAGACTGGACAGACGGACAAATTAAAAATGACGACAATCCCGACGACATTCGCGATGTAGACTTAACAGTAGTTCACGTTTTGAGCGGGCCAATTTACGTTAACGGCGCGCAGCCAGGAGATATTTTAGTAGTCGATATCCTGGATATCGGGGCTTTGCAAGGGGACGAATGGGGTTTTACGGGAATTTTTGCTAAAGAAAACGGCGGCGGTTTCTTGACCGAACATTTTCCGACTGCTGCTAAAGCAATTTGGGATTTTCAGGGAATTTATACCGCTTCCCGACACATACCAAAAGTCAGGTTTGCTGGGATTACTCATCCGGGTTTAATCGGCTGCGCTCCTTCTCAGGAATTGTTGAATAAATGGAACAAACGGGAAGCGGAATTAGTAGCAACAAATCCCGATCGAGTGCCGCCTTTAGCAGCACTGCCGAACCCAAAAAATGCTGTTTTGGGGTCGCTGCAAGGGGCCGAATTCGAGCGAGTTGCGGCAGAAGCGGCGCGCACAGTTCCTCCCCGCGAACACGGCGGCAATTGCGATATTAAAAACCTGTCGCGGGGTTCGAGAATTTATTTCCCGGTTTATGTCGAAGGCGCGAAACTTTCGATGGGAGATATTCACTTCTCTCAAGGAGACGGGGAGATTTCATTCTGCGGGGCAATTGAAATGTCGGGGTACATCGACCTCCACGTTGATATTATCAAAGGTGGCATGGATAAATACGCGATGGTCAACCCGATTTTCAAACCCGGGCCGGTGGAACCCCGCTATTCTGAGTACCTCGTTTTTGAAGGGATTTCTGTTGATGAATTTACGGGTCAGCAGTATTATATGGATGCCCACGTTGCTTATCGCCGAGCTTGTTTGAATGCGATCGAATATTTGAAAAAGTTTGGTTTTACCGGAGAACAAGCGTATTTACTGTTAAGTTGTGCTCCGGTTGAGGGTCGCATCAGCGGCATTGTGGATATTCCCAATGCTTGCTGCACTATTGCTTTACCGACAGAAATTTTCGAGATGGATATTCTGCCATCTTAATTACAGGATTTACGCACAGATTCGCTTTTGTAGGGTGCGCCGAAGCGCACCTTACCCCCACAAATAGTGGAAAAATTTCTTTCTTGCGTAAGTCCTAAATTAGTAGGGCGGGCGCGGCCCGCCGCCTAGTCCTTGCATCCCAAATCTACAATCAAAAATTGATATGCCTCTTTACGATTTTAAGTGTGAAACTTGCGGCATTTTTGATAAGTGGCGCCCTCTTGCAGAAGCAGATACATTGGTGCTTTGCCCGAATTGCGAAACTGTTGCTAAACGCATCTTTTCGCCGCCGATGATTCTAACTGGAAAGCTGCGGTTGAAAGGTCAAGAAAATCGGGAACCGGAGGTAGTTAAGCGTTCTGAGGAACCTAAACCGCAGCGGAATCGCGAACACCGAGGGGGACGGCCTTGGATGATCGGTCACTGATGCAGTTTGATAAGTAATTGGACAGAATTAATTACACACTGATTTTTTGCTGATTCTTTACTAGACAAGGCTTGTAGCCCAAATTTTTGTGTAATTAATTGTGTCCTACTACTTATTCCGACAGTCCGATAGTCCGGCAGGGAATGAATTCCCTGCCTCAAAGCGAAAGTCCTCGCTATGAGGACTGTAAAGTTAGTATTTGCTTGCTGTGCGTAAGTCCTGTATTTCAGTCGGTTTCAACCGACTTTTGCTATTAGACAGGGACTTCAGTCCCTGGCGGGCCTGGCGGGCAAAGGAAGTATTGTAAAACTTCATTGAGTTTATAAGCAATTATAAACAATAATGGTATTATGTTGTAAGTGTTGAATAAGGAATACGCACAGCCTGAAGAACGCAAGTCTCAAATGCAACTAACACAGAGGCACATCATTAAATCAACGTCACACCGTTTCGCCCAAATTGACGAACTAGCTTTCAAGTCCAAAAACCTCTACAATGCCGCCAATTACGTCATTCGTCAGAGCTTTATTTATGGATGGGGTTATGTCAACTACAACGAAATGAACCGATTGATGAAGTCTCATGAAGCATACAAGGATTTGCCTGCTAAAGTAAGCCAGCAAATTTTGATGGTGTTAGACAAAAATTGGAAATCGTTTTTTGAAGCCGTTAAAGCTTACAAAGTTGATTCTTCAAAATTCACGGCTCGCCCAAAAATGCCGAAGTACAAAGATAAAGTTAAAGGGCGAAACCTTCTCGTTTACACGATTCAAGCGATTAGCAGCAAACAGTTGAAGAAAGGAATTATCAAGCTTTCCGGCACTGAACTTTCAATTAAAACCCAACTAAATCCCAACCAGATTTGTCAAGTTAGACTGGTTCCGAAATGTGATTCCTATGTAATTGAGGTGATTTATGATGAGCCGGAGCCCACCGTCAACAACGCTACTTCTATAGCTAGTATTGATTTGGGACTGGATAATTTAGTGGCGTTAACTTCAAATCAGCCGGGATTTATCCCTTTGTTGATTAACGGGCGACCATTAAAATCGATTAACCAGTTCTATAACAAACGCAAATCCCGATTACAATCCCAGTTAAAAGGGCATCGTCAAACCTCACCCAGGATGCAGCGATTAGCTCGCTGTCGCAATCAGAAAGTTGATAATTACTTGCATCATGCTAGCCGTCTAATTATTAACCTTTTGCTCACCAAGCAGATTGGGACGCTAGTAATTGGCAAGAACGCGCAGTGGAAAACTGAAATCGAGTTAGGGAAGCAAACCAATCAAAACTTTGTTAGTATTCCTCACTCTCGATTAATTGAAATGTTGGAGTACAAAGCTCGGTTGGCGGGAATCACAGTAATTGTGCAGGAAGAATCCTACACATCCCGATCCAGTTTTTTAGGTTTAGACCCAATTCCTGTTTATGGAAAAACAGAAAAAGAGCCTGTGTTTACTGGTAAGCGGATTAAGCGGGGTTTGTACAAAACATCGACTGGTCAGTTAATTAATTCTGATGTCAACGGTTCGTACAACATCCTCAGAAAAGCAATCCCAAATGCGTTCCGCTATGGGATAGAGAGCTGCGTAGTTCAGCCAATGCGGGTCAATCCGCTCAAAGTAAAAGTGAAGGGGGAGGGACTTAAAGCCTCCCATGTCTATAAATGACTATACTTTTGCCAGCTATGAATCAATTCTACTCTCTTTAAAAAAGGCTAGGGAGTATCGAAATTTTAAGCGATCGCTGCGTAACTTCTAACCAGATTATACTAATTAATATGCGTTTTAAATTATCCTCCCATGCCAGCCACCCCTGAAAGCCTCCAGAAATTCGTTAGCTACTGCCAGCAACACATTACAGGCGATGAAAAAGGACAAGCACAAGTATTTTTAGACCGCTTCTTTCAGGCTTTCGGCCACGATGGGGCATTAGAAGCAGGGGCAACCTATGAGGAACGCATAGAGAAAAGTAGCAAAAAAGGTCAAATGGGATTTGCTGATTTGGTGTGGAAAAAGCACGTTTTGATTGAAATGAAAAAGCGCGGTGAAGATTTGACTAAAAGAGAACACCGCACCCAAACAGAACGCTATTATATTCGCCTCAAAAAAGACGATCGCCCGCGCTACGTGATGATGTGCAATTTTGACGAGTTTCACATTTACGATTTCGACCTTCAGCCGGATCAGCCTGTAGACATTATATCCCTAAAGCAATTGCCCGCGCGATCGCCCGCTTTTGCCTTCATGGAATCTACCAGCCGCCGCCCCATATTCAAAAACAACCAAGTCGAGATTACCGAAAAAGCTGCTAGCAGAATGGGGATGCTGCTGGAAATGCTAATCGAGCGCGGCCAAGAGCGCAAATTTGCTAAATTTAATCAGTTTCAAGCCCAGCGATTTGTGTTGCAGTGCGTCTTAGCAATGTTTGCCGAAGATAGGGGACTTTTGCCGCCGGCACTCTTTACTCGCTGCGTCAAAGATTGCCTAGAAGGAGCAAGTTCTTACGATGTCTTGGGCGGCTTATTTCAAGCAATGAATCAGCAGGGAGTCACGCCGGAAGGACGTTATGAAGGAGTCGAGTATTTCAACGGCGGATTATTTTCGGAAATACACCCCATTGAACTGCAACAGGGAGAGTTGAAAATATTAGAAGTTTGTGCCGAACAAAACTGGAGTCAGGTACGCCCTTCTATTTTTGGCAATATCTTTGAATCGGCTTTGAAAACCGATAAAAAACAGCGCCGCGCTTACGGGATTCACTTTACTACTGAGGGAGACATTCGCCGCATTGTTCTGCCCACAATTAGCTATTACTGGGAAGAGCGAATTGACGCTGCAAATACCGTAGCCAAACTGCAAAATTTGCACCAAGAATTAGGTCGCTATCGCGTTCTAGATCCGGCTTGTGGTTCCGGTAATTTTCTGTATGTAGCTTATCAGGAACTCAAGCAAGTTGAAAAGTTACTTTTAGATAAGCTAAACGAGTTCGACGGTACAAGAGGTTATATGAATTTAGTGACGCCGCAGCAATTTTACGGCATGGATATTAACTCTTTTGCGGTGGAGTTGGCGCGGGTGACGTTGATGATTGGCCGCAAGGTGGCGATCGATAATTTGGGATTGAAAGAACCTTCTCTGCCTTTAGATACTTTGGATAAAAATATTGTCTGTGCTGATGCTTTATTTACTGATTGGGTGAAGGCTGACGCGATTATCGGCAATCCTCCGTTTTTAGGCGGAAAGCACATGAGGATTGCCCTGGGAGATGAATATATTGACCGCGTGTTTAAACGCTTTCCTGATGTGAAAGATTCGGTGGATTTTTGTGCTTATTGGTTTCGCATAGCTCACAATAATTTAGAACTAAATGGCCGGGCTGGTTTAGTTGCTACTAATTCAATTAGTCAAGGTAAAAGTCGTGCTGCTGCTTTAGATTATGTCGCGCAAAATGGCGGTCACATTTATGCAGCCGTTTCTACTCAGCCTTGGTCGGGGGAAGCTAAGGTTCATGTTAGTTTGATTAACTGGAGCAAGGAAAAGCCGAAAGTTTACTATTTAGATAATCTCGTGGTTTCAAGTATTAACTCTTCGCTGCAAGCTACGATTGATGTTTCTCAATCTGCCCGGTTGTCAGCGAACTCAAACAAATGCTTTCAAGGTATAATTCCAGTGGGAATGGGATTTATCGTTACTCAACAACAGGTTAATGATTGGATTAAAGCTGATGCGAAAAATCAAGAGGTTCTTAAACTTTTTTCAATGGGGGCTAATCTCGCAAAAAATCCTAATTGTACGCCGGAACGCTGGATTATTGATTTTAATGATATGAGTATTGAAGAAGCTAGCAATTACGAACTACCATTAGAGCATATTAGGAGTCATGTTAAACCTGAACGCGAGCAAAACCGCGAAGCTATTCTGCGAGAAAAGTGGTGGAGATTTAAGCGTACTAATCAAGGAATGAGAAAGGCGATAGCCCCTTTATCTGACTACTTCACCGTACCCAGAGTCTCAAAATGCGCTGTCTTCATTCCCGCTCCTGTTAGTTGGCTGCCGGGAGACAAATCAGTAGTTGTTGCCTCTGATGATTTTTATATTCTCGGCATTCTCTCATCTAAAATTCACCGAATTTGGATGCACGCTCAAAAATCAACTCTCAAAGCAGATATCGCATACACCCACAATACCTGCTTTGAAACTTTCCCATTTCCCCAGACACCGACTCGTCAATCAGTAGAGCAAATTCGGGCAACGGCCGTCGAATTGCATCACTACCGCACTCAACAAATGTCAGCTAAACAGTGGGGAATTACTCAACTTTACAATAATTTTTTTGAAGAACCAACAAGTCAACTTGATAAACTCCACGCTAAGCTCGATCGCGAATGTAATGCAGCTTACGGATTGACTGACAGCGACGATATTTTAGCAAAAGTGCTGGAATTAAACCTAGAACTGGCCGAAAAAGAAAAACGGGGAGAATCGGTAGTTGGGCCTTGTGTCCCAACTGACTACAAATACTAATCGCTGTTACCCTAAGTTTTGTAAATTTGCGTATAATCACATAAATTGTTGATAGAGATCACAAACACTCTAGTCTAAAAAGAGAGATACTAGGGGAAGCGTTGAGTATTGAGGGGTGAGTTTTGAGCTAAAGATTTCAAAATTCAAAATTAAACACTCAAAACTGCTTTCGACCTTCAGCATAAGTGCATTCTGCTTTTCTTCGCTCATTTACTCCTGATTTGTTTGGGAGGAACTTTCAATGTTATTATTTAACCACAGTCAGTCCAAAAATAGCAAAGTAGAGCAAAAGCACTATGCTCAAAAACATTTGTTACAAACTTCAACTATTAATCTAACTGGGCTAAAAGCAGACTGCAACCATTTGCGGATCGGTCAAAAAATTAGCTATGGCTATGCTTTAGCTATCGGCATAGCGATTTTTGGAACTGGTGCGGGACTGCGATTGGGAGACTACTTTCGCAAGCAAGCTTTAGTTCAGGTGAATGTTGCTGGGCAGCAGCAGCAACTGCTGCAAAATTTGCAAAATACCGTATTTGAAGCCCGATCGCACGCGGCGAGATTGCCAGCCGTTTTGGGAAACAATCTGGCGCTAAAATACGAACAAGATCGGTTTTTCGGGCAAGTTCATCAGGCGAAAATCTTGATTTCAGAAATTGAATCTTTCGCACGAGAAAATCCCGATAGACTAGCAACAGAAGAGGCAGCATTGCACGCTATATTGAAGAAATCTGCCCTCGTCATTGATTACTACGCTCAGCTAATTAAATTGCAGTTAAAAGAAGCCCAAGTTGGGAACTTGCCACCCAACAGCATCGAGTCCGCACAGCTACAAATGTTGAGGGCTAGCAGCGGCCAAGAGGCGATCGTACTAGATAAGCTTGCTCAAAGTTTAACGGAGCTAATTTCTACAGTAGAAATTCACAAACAGCAAGGAACCCAAGCATTAGAAGAATCTGAAAATTTGCGAAACCGAATTATTCTCGCAAGTATGCTAATTTCAGCACTCATCGCTGTCGCACTGGCGGACAAAACCAGCCGCGCGATCGCCCAACCCCTCGAAACCGTTACTAATGTCGCTCAGCAAGTCACTCGCGAATCGAATTTTAACCTGCAAGTACCAGTCACAACCGACGATGAAATCGGAGTTTTAGCGGTCTCTTTCAATCAATTAATTCAGCGAGTTAGCGAGTATACAAAAGAACTAAAAGAAACTCAATCCCAATTAATTCAAACCGAAAAAATGTCATCTCTCGGTCAAATGGTTGCAGGGATAGCCCACGAAATCAACAATCCTGTCAACTTCATCGGGGGCAACATTGACTATGCCAACCAATACATCGAAGATTTGGCAGGTTTGGTAACTCTCTATCAAGAATATTATCCCAACCCACCAGATGCCATTCTAGATCGCATCGAAGACATTGAACTCGAATTTCTCAGAGAAGACTTACCAAAAACCCTCTCTTCGATGAAAATGGGAGCCGATCGCATTCGCGAAATTGTCGTATCCATGCGGAATTTTTCGCGATGCGACGACGGAAAAATGAAATCAGCCGACATTCACGAAGGAATTGATAGCACCCTCGTAATTCTCAATCATCGGCTCAAACAAGGTATTCAAGTTATTAAACAATACGGCAAGTTGCCTGCGGTTGAGTGCTATCTGGCCCAACTCAATCAAGTATTTATGAACGTGATCGGCAATGCAATAGATGCGCTGGAAGAGGTGAAAAAGGAAGACAAAGGCTATTCGCCAACGATTTGGATTAGCACGGAAATTACGGCCGACAATACTGTCACCGTCAAGATTCGGGATAACGGGCCGGGAATTGCAGCAGCCTCTGCCCAACAGATATTTGATCCATTTTTTACTACAAAGTCGATCGGCAAAGGTACTGGATTGGGATTGGCTATTTCCTATCAAATCCTTGCCAAGCATCAAGGCAAAATTGAGGTAAATTCTCAAATAGGACAGGGCACGGAATTTGTGATTACTTTGCCAGTTGCTGCGTAATATAGGACGGGCTAGAAGCCCATTCCACAAATTTGGGACGGGCTAGAAGCCCATCCCACAAATTTGGGACGGGCTAGAAGCCCATCCCACAAATCCTGCAAGAATTACTATAGCCATCCTAAATCATTTGTGAAGTTCTTACTCCCTCCCCTTGATAAGGGGAGGGTTGGGGTGGGGTCAAACCTTTACGACTCCTGCAAGGATTGCTATATAAGCTGGCGCGCATCTAATTTGAAGAATCCTCTTTCTGAAAACTCTTGTGGGCTGGGCTTTGAACATCGCCCGAAAAAAATAAAGTTAAATGCCGCAACAGCTTATTAACTCACAAAGGATTGAATTTCATGGGGGCGGAGGGACTTGAACTAGCGCGTTGCTTTAAATCTACGATTTTGTGTCGTTCTAGCTCTTCTTTTTACTCACACCAAGAGTCCTGTTTTAGATTTGAGCGAAAACTAAGCAGCTTGCTGTACGCTGAATACAGCAAGCAAACTCAACACTGTTAGAGGATTGAGCGAAAAATGAGCGAAAAATCTAATTCCGTCACAGTAAGCACCAGCGCTGATTACCTTATCGGCTACGAGCGAATTCTCGACTACTTTAAGCAAGCACAGAAAGAATGCCCCAAAGGGGTAGGACTAAAGAAGGATAGCAAGGCTAAGGGGTCTTACATTACCCTCCAATTCAAACTAGGTGACAAACGGGTCAATAAAACCTGTGGCTGCTACCTAACGATGCAAGGTATTACTGATGCTCTGAAAAAAACTCATCTAGTTGCTAGCGCACTACAATCTTTCTCTAATGAGACTCAGTTTTTAAGCTGGTACGATGATGTAATCCTGGAAAAGAACGTTGTCAAAAATGATTTGATAACGTTTGGCGAGGCTGTCGCTAAAGTAGAGGAACTATACTGGAATGGACGCACTAAACGCCGTCAGCAGCGTGACATAAATAGCATTAGTCAGCAGTATTCTTGGAGATGTGTCTATGGTGACTATTTTAAGCTATTACCAAAGGACAGGATTGTAAATTCAATAGATATTCTGTCAGTAGTTAACAGTAAAAAACCAGGCACTAAATGTTTTAAAAACTGCCTGTGCGCTATGCGAAAGCTAGCTGAGGCTATTGGCAATACCGATTTGCTCATTCGCCTTAAAGAGATTGACGGTACGCAAACAGAATTTCGTGAAGACCTTCAAACCTTATCGGTAAATGAATTCTTGAAGCTTCACGATGATGTATTGAGTATCCCTGATGATGACAAACGCTATAACTTGGAATCGCGTAAACGATGGTTGTGGGTATTTTCGATGCAAGTAGTGTACGGCTTTCGAGTTCACGAGGTCTTTGCCGTTCAGAATATCGACAAACCATTTAAGACAAAGGATGGTGTTATCATCCCTGCGTTGACTGAGCCAAACAATAAAAAAATGATTGCTGTAGTTGGTGATAAAACACTATTAGATACTACAACCAAAACAGGCTACCGATTGTGCGTACCCATGCTTCCGCCTACTCATCATGACTTGATAGAGTGTCTGGAAATTAGATCAGGTAAATTGCCTGAAATTAACTCAAACTCAAACAATCCCAAGGTAATTGTTGGTATATACAACGACCGCGCCAGGAGAGCTTTAAAAAGATGGAATAAAGGCTTTACTCAGTCTCATGCGTTACGGCATTTGGCAAATCTTAATGGTCAAATGGCGGGAATGTCTCAAGAAATGAGAGCTAAAAGTCTGGGACATTCAACACAGATGAATGAAGGTACTTATAAAAAACGAGCCAATACTAAAACGACAATTGACTTGCTAACTCATTCAACAAAAGAAGCTATTCCTCTGGGTAGTGCAATTGGGGTGCTTAAACAATTGGGTAGGGATGCAAAAAATATCAAATTACTAGCCGCTATTTACGGCATTACACCCCACGAAGTGATGGAGTTGCTCAGCGAATAATTTGAAACAAAACTTTACAGTTCCTGTGTTGACAAGGGACTGTAAGTCTGCAATCGTGAGTAACTAAGGAAGATTGATGCGCGACTGACTAGCGATTGAGCCCGCTAACCAAGTCACGACTTCCCCAAATCGTTTTATCGCAACGTTTGGAGCTTAATAATTATGCCACTTTCAGCCGATTGTCCTTGCGGACGATCGCAACTCTTTACGTTTGACGGAACCGACAAAATTGTTATTGACCGTCAGGTTTTTAAACATTTGCTGGGGCTTGTTTGTCGATCCACTGATATTCTTGCCAACGCTCGTCATCGTGAAATTTTTCTTGAATCGCTCAACAGTTACTTAACTGAAGCCACTCTTTTAGATGATACCGATTGTTTTCGGGCTTCTCTTCTTCTCGATGCTTATTACGAATACGTGCCAGCAAGTTTAGTTTTACTTAGCCATGTTTTGGATGAAGCTCATGAATTGATGCGGGGGCTTAAGCATGACTAAACCCATTGTCAGCTACCGTCGCATCGACCAACTCAAGGCGATCGCTTTTGATTGTGGCTTTACCAATGAAGACGCTCGACAGTTTGGCAAGCTTTCAAAAACTGCTACGTGGGA
This sequence comes from Microcoleus sp. S13_C3, assembly GCF_036700905.1. NCBI lineage: Bacteria > Bacillati > Cyanobacteriota > Cyanophyceae > Oscillatoriales > Microcoleaceae > Microcoleus > Microcoleus sp. S13_C3. The sequence goes on from NZ_JAUBPT010000070.1 coordinate 37,486, forward strand.
AGCACTGCTTGAACTGTACCTTGTTAACCGCGAGACACTAGACACAGTGCTAGACCTACCGCTAGACAGTGTAGGCACAACACCTGAATCGCATGACACAGGTGAAACAGTCGCAAGCAGTCGCAAGCAGTCCGACTGTCTGTATACCTTTACAAAACCACTAGACACAGTGCTAGACCTACCGCTAGACAGTGTAGACGTTGTAGACACTGCCGTAGGCACGACACCTGACTTGCTTCGTGTAGACGGTTGTGTAGACAGTGTAGACACCCTTGACTGGACTAACGACGGTTCATTCCCTGTCTGCGGATTTACCCGCCAGAATTCCACCTTTTTAGACTGGGTTGATTTTGGGCAACTCATCGCACTTGTACTCGCATCGGCAGGAGTCTTTGTGCTGGCAATGTCCATGTGGCGACAAATCAATCCCTTGAATTTATTTCCCTCCCCAGTTCGCATCAACATTCAAATCGGGACAAAATTATGAGCTTACAACTGAGACTATTCGGTGGCGGTCAGTCCGACACTGGCAAACTTTCGGCTAGCAATGAGGGCAACCACGCGATCGACAAATCTAAAGTATTGGCGCAGACCGACGCGGGTGCGATTAGCCCCACCAACCCCGGCAACTTCGGGTCTATTCGATCGGTTCCAGTTGTACCAGCTCCGAGGTATTTCACCAAGGATGAGGCGGATGCAGTGAAGGATTTAGCCAAGGAAAAAACCGACGGGGCCCGACAATCTAAACGCGCCTACAAAGCACTGGGGAAAATTGAAGCGGCTGATGCTGTGGTGCATAAAGAAAACAGAAAATACGAGGGCGTAGTCGCTGACCAGGAACTCAAGAAAGTTCGATCGAACTCTGGACTTGCCAAAAAGCTTCATGCACTCCGACCAGGATATGCGCGCTTGGGGCTAAGTATTGACAAAGCTGACAGCGATGCCCGCACTCGGATTGACGCCATTAAAGCCAAGTTGACTGGGGGCAACAGCTAATGAAAGCGATGTATCTGGCAAATTACTTCGTTGCCGGATGCGTCGCTTTCTCCCTTCTGGGATGGATAGCGAGTCTGCATCCAATGGCAATGAAAGCCATTTTATTTTTGTTAGCAGCAATTGCGATTGCTTGGGGTTTAAGTTGGTTGCTTGACTACTCCCTGAGCAAATTGCTCAAGATTTCAGTGGCTGACTTACAGGCAGTTCTAATCTGCGATTTGGCGATGCTGCTGATTGGTTTTGGGGTGTTTCTATGCAGCTAAGACTGTTTGTATTGAGTGCGTCCTCTGTCGTGCTGTGGTTGGTTCCACTAGCAGCACTAGACAAAACGCTAGACACTCACAAAGCGGTGCAAGGTGTCAGCTTGTGTGCTGCAATTGCTTGTGCTGTTACCGCTGGAAATATCGCCCGTCAATTAGCTGACGAGGGAGAACTTGAGGAATTGAAGCTGAGGGCGATTAAAGCGGATGTAGAGGATGAAATCAGCACCAGCGTCTATGTTTCACAGCAACAAAGACAGCAGGAAGCTGAACTTATCCTGACTTCCCCTGGCGTTGATGTGGAAGCTAGCCGTCAAGCGCTGGAAGCTATATACAGTGGCAACTTACAGGAAACTGCTTCCGTTTCCGACTCTCCTGATTACCTTATATACTTGGAAGTTTGTAAGTCAATGCAAGCGGGTAAGTCTGTGACTTGGATTATTGAGAATGTACTCAAAATGGGAGGGCGGAAATTTGGAGATGGCAAGGTAAAATTAGAGTCAATTTTGAAACAGTTCGAGGGGAAACTCAATGAGTGAATCACTACAACTAGGAAGCTTCCGAGTGATAGGAACTAAAACAGAAATTACAAACACCTTGGCATTTTTAAGAACTAAGGGTTGCGTGTGGAATAGCAAGGAAAAATATCATGCTCAACGGGGTGACGCAAATAAGTTTGCCTACTACCTAAATAACGTAAGAACACCGCTTGTAATAACATCCACACCCACTGCACCCAATCCCAATGAACCACAGCCAAAGCCCTATGACGCGGTGCTGGGTGACAAGAGGCGATCGAACCAAACTTGAGGTAAAATTCAAGACAAGTAAAACAGTCCTAGCCCCGCAAGGGTGGCCCTAGAAACAAGGGTGCTCTAGGTTATCTGTTAAGACCAAATAGGCAATTGGTGGAGTCCCAGGCTGTGGCGACGCAGCTTAATCTATAGGCGACTCTCGGCCGTTAAGACCGAGAAAAAGCTTTGGAATCAGAAAGAGTAGGCGCAAAATGTTCGGCTTGAGTGGGTTTTTGAAATATCCTTAAGCAAATTTCTGCGGGAATCTTTCCAAAGTAGAGTCATGCGGGAGGGCGGATCTAAGCAGAGTCCGGGAAACTGGCAGCTACGCGGGCTGCGCGTACCAAGGATGCAACACACCAATTTACAAACCCTAAGCTGAAGAACCCATTGGTACGGGGAAACTGGCTTTTTTCACCATGCTTTTTTTGGTGAACAAGAGCTAGGTTCCAAATTTTAGCTATATCTCAAACCCACATTCCGCACTTCAAGTTGAAGTACGATAAAATAGAATACCGAAAAAGCCAAAAACCCGGATAATTCAGA